>JAZNLE010000064.1:0-21087 GCA_045578885.1 Acutalibacteraceae bacterium
CAGTTAAAATAGTTATAAGCCATAACCGAGCAACCAACAGGTGCGATACCTACGGTTTTGCCCTCGATACCTAATTCGTCAATAACCTCGGCAACAAGGCGGTGAACTATACCGTGGGTACAGCCGGGGCAGTAATGAAGCGGTACATCGGTTAATGCGTGGGGTTTTTCAAAAACTACCATTATTTGTTACCTCCGTTTGCTTTTTCTATTGCGGCAAGTACCTCTTCGGGTGACGGAATCATACCGCCAACACGATTGCAAAGCACATATTCGCCGCTGCATTTTGTGGCAAGCTTAACATCGTCAATCATCTGACCCATTGAAAGCTCAACCGAAATATAGGTCTTGATTTTGCCAATAGTAGCCTCGAACGGCTTATTGGGGAAAGGCCACAAGGTGATAGGTCTAATCATACCAACCTTTATACCCTTTTTACGAGCCTCAACAATAGCGTTTTTAGCAACACGCGAAGCAATACCGAAAGCGGTGATGCAGATTTCGGCATCGTCCATCATATATTCTTCGTACATTGCTTCGTTTTCTTCTATGTACTTATAACGCTCAAAGCGTTCGTTGTTTGATTTTTCAAGTTCGTCAGGCTGTAAGAAAAGTGAGTTTACAATATTATGCTCTCTTTCCATTTTAGTGCCTGTTGTAGCCCATGGCTTTTCGGGAGCTTCTGCGATTCCATAATCGAGAGATACGGGCTCCATCATCTGTCCCATAGTACCGTCAGCCAAAATCATAGAGGTCATACGGTATTTATCGGCAAGGTCAAAGCCTTTTACTGTAAGGTCTGCCATTTCCTGAACAGACGCGGGTGCTAAAACTATCATTCTGAAGTCACCGTGACCGCCTGCCTTTGTAGCCTGATAGTAGTCAGACTGTGAGGGCTGAATACCGCCAAGGCCTGGACCACCGCGCTGTACATTAACAATAAGTGAGGGCAAGTCAGCACCTGCAAGGTAAGAAAGACCCTCGCCCTTTAAGGATATACCTGGGCTTGAAGAAGAGGTCATAACTCTATAGCCAGTTGAAGCTACGCCGTAAACCATATTGATAGCGGCAACTTCGCTTTCAGCCTGCAAGAAGCATCCGCCGATTTTAGGCATTCTTTTTGCCATATAAGCAGCAATTTCGGTTTGGGGGGTGATGGGATAACCGAAGTAATGGCGACAGCCTGCAATAATAGCGGCTTCGGCAATAGCTTCGTTACCTTTCATTAAAACTTTATCAGCCATTTTAATTCCTACCTTTCTACAGTTATGATACAATCAGGACACATTGTAGCGCAAAATGCACAAGCAATGCAGTCGTCGGGATTAGCAGCTTCTACGGGATGGTGTCCCTTAGCATTGATTTTGTCAGGACTTAAAATCAAAACTTTTTTGGGGCATACATCTACACAAAGGCCACAGCCCTTGCATTTGTCGGTTTTAAAAGTTAATTTAGCCATAAAAATATCTCCTTTAATTGATTTTACTTTGAAGACTCAGCGAAAATACATTATCTATTTTATTCTTTACGCCCTCGTAAACTTCGCCATAGGCACAGGTGCATTTTATAGGAAGACCTGTAAGGCGGGAAACCTCGTCAGCATAAGGAACAGAATTTAAAACATCCTCTATTTTCGTTTCATTGCCTAAATTCGAATTGTTAACAATAGCGGTGAATTTCATCTTGCACGCGTCCTCTATCTCGCGCATAACTTCGAGCGTGGACTCGGCATCGCGCGTAAGCGGACGGTAGCAGTTAATTACAAAAAGCATTTCGTAATCGTTTTCTTCCATAATAGCGGGGGCAATTCTGCCGAGCGCCAAAGCGCCACGGTCGTCACCGCCGACATCTATCACCGCGTGTAAATCTTTATTATCGGTTATCATATACATTTGTTGCGGCATTGCGGGGATATCGACATTAGTTCCTGCATACTCGGACGAGATAAGGGTTATACCTCTCTTTTCAAGGTCGTCCTTGCTGTCCTTAGTGCGAAAGTAGGGGTTTACGATATCCAAATCGGCTATAACCACTTGCGCTTGCTTATTCTTAAGGTCATAAGCCATATTGACAGCGACATTGGTTTTACCGCTTCCGTAGTGGCCGCACAAAAGGGTTACTCTTTTATATATCATAATTTATTTCTCTGGATTTTACCGCTTGTAGTCTTAGGAAGACTGTCACGGAATACCACAATTCTCGGGTATTTGTAGGGCGCGGTTCTATCCTTAACATAGGTTTGAATTTGTTTCTTTAATTCTTCGCTCGGTTTGGTGTCGTTTACAAGGACAATACTTGCCTTAACAACCTGACCACGAACCTCGTCGGGAGCGGCAGAAACACCGCATTCCAATACATAAGGCAATTCCATAATAACGCTCTCAATTTCGAACGGTCCTATGCGGTAGCCCGAAGACTTGATAACATCGTCGATACGGCCGACATACCAATAGAAGCCGTCTTCATCGCGCCAAGCGGTATCGCCTGTGTGATAATAATCTTCGCACCATGTTTCTTTTGTCTTCTCTTCGTCACCGTAATAGCCAACTGCCAAACCGCAAGGAAGACCCTTAGAAATATCGATAACGATTTCGCCTGTTTCACCGACATCGACTTCATTTCCATCGGGGTCAACAATCTTAACATCATAAATCGGAGCAGGTTTACCCATCGAACCGATTTTATGGGGAGCGCCAATCATATTACCGATAATCATAGTACTTTCGGTCTGACCGAAGCCTTCAAGAATCTGAAGACCTGTCGCCTTTTCAAACTGACGGTAAACTTCGGGGTTTAATGCCTCACCCGCAGTTGTCATATGTTTAACCGAGGACAAATCATACTTGGAGATATCCTGTTTTACCATCATACGAAGCATTGTAGGCGGTGCGCAGAAGGTGGTGATACCGTATTTTGCGAACATCGGCAAAATATCTGCTGCGTCAAAGCGGTCAAAGTCATATACAAAAATTGCCGCTTCGGCAAGCCACTGACCGTAAAGCTTGCCCCACATTGCCTTTGCCCAACCTGTGTCGGAAATGGTGAAATGCAAACCTTCGGGATCAACATCGTGCCAATACTTTGCAGTATGGAAATGACCTAACGGATATTTGTATGTATGGGTTGCGATTTTGGGATATCCGCTTGTGCCAGAAGTGAAGTACATAAGCATCATATCATCACCGCAAGGTGAATCTTCGGTACGGTGGAAGTGGGTCGAATAAAGAGGATATTCCTCATCAAAATCGCGCCAACCGTCACGAACGCCGTTTACAATCATCTTATGCTTGAGTGTCGGGCATTTTGCCGCCGCTAAATCAACCTGAGCGGCGGTGTCGCCATCAGCTGTACAAACAATAGCCGTAACACCTGCCGAATTGAAGCGGTACTCGAAATCGTGCTCCTGCAACTGATTTGTAGCAGGAATCACAATAGCACCCAACTTATTAAGAGCCATCATACAATACCAGAACTGATAATGGCGCTTAAGAACCAGCATTACTCTGTCGCCTTTTTTGATACCTAAAGACTTGAAGTAGTTAGCGCATCTGTTAGATGCCTTCTTAATATCATTAAATGTAAGGCGACGCTCGGTACCATCTTTTGAGATGTGGAGCATTGCCAATTTCTCAGGCTCTTTTTCAGCTAAGGCATCAACCAAATCGAAAGCGAAGTTAAACTTCTCTGTGTTCTTGAACTTAATCGAAGTCGGTGTGCCGTTTTCGTTTTCTTCTATGTCAATAAAATTACTGTAAATACGGTCTTTGCGGTCCTTACGAACACGAGTTGACACCTTGCCGTCAACAATTTTATCGGGTTCGAGTTCGGGGATAGGCTCTCCTGTGGGGTTAAGAACTATCGCATAGAATGTACAATCCTGACCGCCGACAGCAATCATACCGTGGGGTGTGTTAGAGTCGAAGTAAATGCTGTCGCCAGGGCCCAAAACTTCGGTATGGTTACCTATTTGCACCTTTAAGTGACCCGAAATAATAAGGTCACATTCCTGACCCGAGTGGGTAGTACATTCGATAGGCTTATTTTGAAGTTCTTCGCTGTAAACACTCTTTACATAAAGCGGCTCGGCAATTCTGTTTTTAAAAGCGTGAGCCAAGTTATAATAGGTCATACCGTGCGCTTTTTCAATACGCTGACCTTCGCCGCGACGGGTTACGGTAAATGACTTAAGCCTCGGGCTGTAACCCTCGATAATATCGGTAACATCGACATTAAAAGCATTGGCCAAACGGTAAATAAAGGCAAAGTGCAAATCACTCTCACCTTTTTCGCAAGCCAGATATTCTTCTTCGCTTACACCTGTTTTGAGCGCCATTTCGGCTACTGTTAAATTTTCAATTTCGCGCAGTTCGCGTATACGACCTGCAATCTCCTTGATTTTAAAATCAAGTTCCTTAATTTGTTCCATATTTTTCCTCCGTCAACCTCTTTGGTGGGACGAAATAACAAAACCCGTCCCAAAGTTATGACTTTGAGACGAGCATTGATTTTTAATCTATACCCGCGGTACCACTCAAATTGCGGTTTTATCCGCCACTCTTGGAATCTAACAATTCCTATGCCTTTACGCAGCAATCACGGACAGGTTCTACTAAACATAAGTCTTTCTTCCCGTCAGCTCAGAAGTTACAACACAAAACCCGTATAAATGACTTGCACCAACCGTCACTTCTCTGATATACAAAATTTTGCGCACTCTTCGTCAACGCTTTTCAACTCGTATAGTATATCACAACATTGGAAAATTGTCAATAATTATAATTTATTTCTTTGTATTTTTCCGCTTATAGTTTTAGGCAATTCTTCGCGGAAGACAATTACACGCGGATACTTGTAAGGCGCGGTATGAGTTTTAACATAATTTTGAATCTCTTTTTTGAGCTCCTCAGTACCCTCTGTGCCTTTTGTGAGCACGATACTCGCCTTAACAACCTGACCGCGAACCTCATCGGGAGCGGCAGAAACACCGCACTCCAATACATAAGGCAATTCCATAATAACACTTTCGATTTCGAACGGTCCAATGCGGTAGCCCGAAGACTTGATAACATCGTCAATACGGCTGACATACCAGAAATAGCCGTCCTCGTCGCGCCAAGCGGTGTCGCCAGTATGATACATTCCGTCATACCAGGCTTCTTGCGTTTTTTCCTTATCCATATAGTACTCTTTATAAAGTCCGCAAGGAATGTTGTCTTTTGTGCGTATAACAATTTCACCAACTTCACCGTCAGCCACAGGGTTACCCTCGGGGTCAACAATGTCAACATCATACTGAGGTGATGCCTTACCCATAGCGCCAACCTTGGGAACAGTGCCGCAAAGGTTTGCTATTGTAAGGGTGGTTTCGGTCTGACCGAAGCCTTCCATTATCTGAAGTCCTGTTGCCTCTTCGAACTGACGGAAAACCTCGGGGTTTAACGCCTCGCCCGCGGTGGTCATATGGTGAATTGAAGACAAATCGTACTTCGAAAGGTCGCCCTTTACAAGCATTCTAAGCATTGTGGGCGGTGCGCAGAAGGTGGTGATATTGTACTTTGCAAACATCGGCAAAATTTCGTCAGCATCAAATCTATCGAAGTCATAAACAAATACTGCGCCCTCGCAGGGCCATTGTCCGTAAAGCTTGCCCCAGAGCGATTTGCCCCAACCTGTGTCGGAGATGGTAAGATGCAAGCCGTCACGCTCACAGCAGTGCCAATATTTAGCGGTAACAAAGTGACCTAAAGCGTAGGTGTGCTTGTGCGCTGCCATCTTAGGATTGCCTGTTGTGCCCGAAGTAAAGAACATAAGGGCGGTATCTTCACCTGCCGATGCATCTTTAGGACGGTCATATTTACCTGTAAATAATTTATACTCACTGTCAAAATCGTGCCAGCCGTCACGCTTGCCGCCGACCATTATAAGTTGTTTTACGCAGTCACAATTCTTTGCGGCGCGCTCTGCGATTTCGGCAGTATCGCCGTCAGCGGTGCAGACAATAGCGCTGACACCTGCGGCTTTGTATCGGTACTCGAAATCGTGGTCCTTAAGCTGATTTGTAGCAGGGATTGCCACAGCACCGATTTTGTGAAGAGCTATCATGCTGAACCAGAACTGATAATGTCTTTTGAGCACAAGCATTACCTTGTCGCCGCGCTTGATACCTAAAGAAGTAAAGTAGTTAGCGCACTGGTTAGAAGCGCGTTTTATATCCTTAAAGGTGAAGCGGCGCTCGGTCTTGTTTTTATCTATGTGAAGCATTGCGAGCTTTTCAGGGTATTTGTCAGCAATACCGTCAACAATATCAAAACCAAAGTTAAATACATCGGTGTTTTTAAACTTAATATCTTGCAACGCGCCGTTTTCGTCTTCATAAGTTTCAACAAACTTTTCGCAGACAAGATTTTCCGACGCTTTAGCCGAAGCGATACTCCGTCGCACAGTTTCTTCCTTTACTTCTTCGCCAGGGAGTACAACCGCGCAGAAAACACAATCCTCGCCGTCGATAGCCATCATACCGTGAGGTGTTGAAGAATTGTAATAAATGCTGTCGCCCTCGCGCAAAATTTCGGTATGGTCACCGATTTGCACCTTTAAAGAACCGCTTAAAATAAAGTCAAATTCTTGTCCCGAGTGGGTGGATAAATGGATAGGTTTATTCTGCTGTGAAGCTGAATATTCATATCTTACATAATAAGGCTCTGCGATTTTGTCGCGGAACTTGGGCGCCAAGTTGGTAATATCAATTCCGTCTTCCTTAGCGGTTTTCTGTCCCTTACCCTTTCGTGTTACGGTATAGCTCGAAAGACGGGCTGAATGTCCCTCAAGAAGTTCGGTAAGTTCAACATCGAAAGCCAGAGCGCACTTGTGAATGAACGAAAAGGGAATATCTGCATTTGCGCTCTCAAATATAATATACTGTTCTTCGCTCACTTCGGTCTTCCTTGCCATTTCGGCAATTGACCAACCCATAATCTCGCGCAATTCCTTAATTCGCGCGGCAATCTCCATAAGTTGCTCTTTTGCGGTGTTAGTTGTCATCTTAATTACTCCCTTTCGCTTGGATTTTAAATAAAAACACCCATCTCAAATTTCTTTGAGACGGGTGATAATTTACACTCGCGGTACCACTCAAATTGCAGAAAATCTGCCACTCTTGGAATCCAACAATTCCTATGCCTTTACGCAGCAATCACGGAAAAACCTACTGTTATTTCAGCCTTTCAGCTCAGAAGGGATGGGTTTTACGGACTCTCACTATCGGCTCACAGCAACCGCCGACTCTCTGAAAATAAGACTTCCAAACCGTCTTCGTCAAAGCTTTTAAATTTTGATTATTAAGTATTGTAACACCGTTTTTACAATTTGTCAACAATTTTATTGATTTTTTGCTGTAAAATCAGTATAATGACTTTATATTATATGAACGAGGAGATTAGATTGTGCAAAAATTAGGTATAAATCTTGATGTGTTCGAAAATTCGGATTATGAAGAACAGATTAAAATTATAACAGACTTAGGCTTTCGCGCGACATTCAGCGATATGACCTACAACCAATCTCCCGAAAATACTGCCGAGCTTTGCAACCGTTACGGACTTGAATATCAGTTCATTCACGCAATATACAAGGGTACTAACAATATATGGCTCGACACCGCCGACGGTGAAAAAATGTTTAAAACCCTTTTATCCAATATTGACAGCGCAAGCCGCGCAAATGTACCTATAATGGTTGTGCATATTTCGTCAGGCTTCACTCCTCCGCCCATGAATGAACTCGGCAAAGACCGTTTTAAATCCCTTGTAGAACACGCTGGGAACAAAAATGTTAAAATCGCATTCGAAAATCTGCGCGTACCAAAATATTTAAAGTGGGCTTTAGACACCTTTAAAGACAACAATTATGTTGGCTTTTGTTGGGATATAGGTCACGAAAACTGCTTTACAAGAGGTGTTGACTATATGTCGCTTTACGGCGATCGACTCCTTTGCACCCATATTCACGATAACAATAAAGTTCTCGGCGGTGACCTTCACCTTATCCCCTTTGACGGAAAAATAGACTATACAAAGGTCGCTTCTCACCTCAAAAACAGCGATTACAACGGTCCTCTTATGCTCGAGGTTTTTGCAAAAGACAGTAGGTATTCAAATATTTCGCCAATAGATTTCTACAAAAAAGCATATAATAGTATTGAAAAAATACGCGATTTAATAAATGACTGATATAGAAGGCGCATAATATGTTTAAAAAAATCACAAAGACAGTGCTTTGTGTTATTGCTTTTTTCCTGAGCTTTACTGCCTTTTTTTCGGCAAAATGGTACATTGATATATACGGTGATATAGGCTTCAGGTCGGTACTGTTCACCCTTTTGTCCCCAATGGAAGGGACTGCAAGCGGAATTGTTTGCGACTGGCTTTTAAAGGGGCTTTTACCGTCGGTAATATGTACCGCCCTTTTATCCCTTTTCTATTTTTGCCGCTTTAAAATCAAAAAACACTTAAAAGCTATTACTTGCATTATTTTGTGTGTTTTTCTTTGGGGCTACGGCATCTGGATTACAGGTATTCCTTATTTTTTGAGCGGTAATTTTTCAAAAACCGAAATTTACGACCAAAATTATATATCCCCGAAAGCTACCAAAATCACTTTCCCAGAAAATAAGCAAAACCTTATATATATTTTCCTCGAATCGATGGAAACCACCTATCTTTCACAATCAGAGGGCGGCGGACTTAAGGAAAATACAATTCCCGAGCTTTATAAATTAGCACAAGACAACACAAACTTTTCCCACTCCGACAGTATCGGCGGTTGGGGATTTGTGACAAACACAAGCTGGACCTCCGCAGCAATGGTAGCACAAACTTCGGGAGTTCCGCTCACTATGCCGATAGAATACACCGTACCCAAAGATGATAGCAACTTTGTACCGAATATCATCACCCTTAACGATATTCTACATCAAAACGGCTATAAACAAACCGTTATGTTCGGTTCTATTGCTTCCTACGGCGGTAGAGGAAACTACTTTTCACAACACGGCATCGACAGAATTCTCGATTACGAATCAGCCAAGAAAGACGGCATTATTCCCGAAGACTACCATGTTTGGTGGGGACTTGAAGACAGCAAGCTTATAAGCTATGCAAAAAAGGAACTCACTTCCCTTTCGAAGCAAAACAAGCCTTTCTGCTTTACAATGCTTACAGCCGACACCCATCATATCGCAGGTTACGTATGTGACGGTTGCCAAAATGAATTCGGCTCGCAATACGAGAATGTTTTACGCTGTTCTTCAAAACAAATTGGCGAATTTGTCGAGTGGATAAAAAGCCAACCTTTTTACGAAAATACAACCATTATTATAATCGGCGACCATTTGAGTATGGACGCACAGTTTTTTAAAGAAAATATGCAAAAAGGCTATACAAGGCGGGTTTATAACTGCTTCATAAACCCAAAAGCCGAAGCCAAAAACCAAAAAAACCGCGAATTTACACCTATGGATATGCTGCCGACTACACTCGCCGCCCTCGGCTGTGAAATCGAGGGTGATAAGTTAGGCCTCGGCACAAATCTGTTTTCAGAAAAACTAACCCTCGCAGAAGAAATAACTTTAGAAAAACTCAACCGCGAAATCAATAAGAATTCAGATTATTATGTTAAAAACTTCATTAAATAGAACAAATCTCAATCAGTAACCTGATTGAGATTTGTTATTCTCCCTTATATTTGCGCCGTGTCGCAAGACCGCCGCGTATATGACGCTCTTGTTTGTTCTTTTCAAGTACCTCTTTAACCTGTCGGTAAAGTTGTGGGTTGTCATGGCTTAACCGCTCGGTCACATCTTTATGTACTGTGGATTTGCTTATTTTAAAGACTTTTGCGGTGGCGCGAACCGTCGCCCCCGTATCCAAAATATATTCACCCAATACTACCGCTCTTTGTGGCACTGTCCGACTCATACAATCAACTCCTAAAAGGACTATTTAATTGTATGAATTGAATTTAAAATTTATACTTATTATATTTTAAAGTCTTCGTACAAAGCTTCACTAACCATATAGTCATTGCGAGCGTAGCATGGCAATCTCGTTGCAGATTTCATTTTATGAGATTGCTTCGTCGTTTCACTCCTCGCAATGACAATAATATTTAAATACTACAATCATTACTTTTTTGCTTTATGAAAACTGTGAATTATAAAGTGTGCTATAAAAACCGCCGAGTTTCAGAAGTTCTTCGTGATTGCCCTGTTCGGTTATAACACCGTCCTTTACAACAAGAATTGTATCAGCATTTTGTATTGTAGAGAGTCTGTGCGCTATTATAAAACAGGTTCTGCCCTGCATAAGTTCAGTCATGGCTTGCTGAATTTTAATCTCGGTACGGGAGTCGACATTAGAGGTCGCCTCATCCAAAATGAGCATCGGCGCGTCGGACAGCATCGCGCGGGCAATAGTTATAAGCTGTCTTTGTCCTTTGGAGATATTCGTGCCGTCGTCCGAAAGTACGGTATCATAGCCTTGAGGCAGGCTTTCGATATATCGGTCGATTTTTGCCGCCTTCGCAGCCGCGCGAACCTCTTCCAATGTCGCGTTTTCCTTGCCGTAGGCAATATTTTCAAATATCGTTCCATAGAAAAGCCATGTGTCCTGAAGCACCATTGTATAGGCTTTTCGCAAGTCAGCACGTTTAAGCTTCAAAGCAGGAAGCGAGTCGATTTTAATTTCTCCCGAGATGCTATCATAAAACCGCATTAAAAGATTGATAATTGTGGTTTTACCTGCACCTGTCGGTCCAACGATAGCGACAGTCTGCCCCGCCTTTGTGCTTATGGAAACATTTTTAAGAATGGTCTTTTCGGGCGAATAGCCAAAGGTGACATCGCAAAGCTCTACCCTGCCTTCAACCTCCTTTAATTCAGCCGCGTTCGAAATATCTAACGGCTCGGGCTCTTCGTCTAATATGCGGAAAACACGCTCCGCCGCCGAAAAAGCCGACTGAAACTCGTGAAGAATATTGGAAAACTCGTTTATAGGACCTGCAAACTTACGCGAATACTGTACAAACTGTGCCACACCGCCAAGGGATATAAAGAAAACCGAGCCTGCAAGAAAAGTACCGCTCTGCGAATACATATAAAGTATACCGCCGAAAATAGCCACCAAGGCAATAGAAATATTGTTTATAAGATTGATAGACGGGAACAAAAGCGCCGCGCTGTATTCCGCGTTATAATAGGCGTTCATAGCGTCGTCATTATGCTTATTAAACCGCGCCGAAATTACATCCTGTCTGCCATAGGCTTCAATACTTCTCGCGCCCGAGAGCATCTCCTCGGCATAGCCGTTAAGCTCGCCGTATTTTTTGGAGCGAAGACTGAAAAGCGGACGCACTTTTTTAGAGCGATAACGGGTGAAAATCAAAGAAGCGGGCACGGTAAACGCAAAAATCAAAATCATAGGCTTTGATATCTGCCACATAAATATAAGCGAGCCGACAACCGTATAAATACTTGTCATAACCTGCACCAAATCGTGCGAAAGGGTGCTGTTGATAGTATCAATATCATAAGAAATATGGCTTATGATATCGCCCGTTGCGTGTGTATCAAAATATCCCACAGGCAAGGTATTAAGCTTTTCGAAAACCTGTTTTCGCATTTTATAAATAATCTTTTGGCTTAAGAATATCATTGTAACCGATATAAGATAAGAAAGCACCGCCGACAAAGCGTAGCAAATTATCATTTTTATAACATTTTCCCACACAACAGGGAAATTCACTCCCCCGTTACTCTCGATAGCATCAATAGCGATACCCGAATAACGCGGACCTAAAAGTGCTAACTGGTTAGACAAAAGCGTGAACACTACCGCAGGAATAAAAAGGTGCCACTGACTTAAAACATAACCGCCGAGTCTTATCATTATACCGCGCTTTTTAGCGCTTTTTTCTTTTTTATGATTATTACTCAACGAAAGCACCTCCCATCTGTGATTCGCTGATTTCTCTGTATTCCTGACAGCTCTCGAGCAACTCTTCGTGAGTGCCTTTTCCGATAATTTTGCCGTCTTCGAGAACCAATATCAAATCGCAATTTTTAACCGAGCTTATGCGCTGTGCGACCGTTATTACGGTTGAATCCGACATCTCACTATCAAGTGCTTTGCGCAGATTCGCCGCCGTTTTATAGTCAAGAGCCGAGGAAGAGTCGTCAAGAATCAGTATATCGGGCTCTGCCGCAAGCGCTCTTGCTATCAAAACTCGCTGACGCTGTCCGCCCGAAATATTGGTGCCTGCCGAAGAAAGCTTTTTATCATAACCCTCGGGAAGCGAGTCTATAAATTCCTCTGACTGAGCAATTCTCGCCGCGCGCGCGATCTGACTGTCAGAAAGTTCTCTGCCAAAGCGGATATTTTCCTTTATAGTATCGGCATAAATAAATCCGTTCTGAAGCGCTACACCAAACATCGAAGTCAGTTCCTGCCTTGTGTATGAAGTGATATTTCTGCCGCCGATTATAATTTCGCCCGAGCCGACATCATAAAACCTTAAAAGCAGTTTGACTATTGTAGATTTTCCGCTACCCGTAGCACCGATTATACCAAGGCTTCCGCCCTTTTTGACCGAGAAGCTGATATTTTCAAGATTATTCTTTTTACCAAGGTAAGAAAAGTTAACATCCTTAAAGCTTATATACTCCTCCGACTTTTGTTCGCATTTTTCGGTGACATAAAAACGGTCGGGAGTTTCGAGTACTTCGGATATTCTTTTGGCGGATGCGGCGCACTTTGTATACATAACGAACATACGCGAAAGCGACATCATAGCCATAGATATCAGCGTGAAATACTGCATAAAAGCGATAACCGTCGCCGCAGAGGATACACCCTTTGCAACGCATATTGCCGCAACTGCTACAACAGCCGCTATGCCAAGGTTCATAAGCAAGGTCATTATGGGGTTTACAACACCCATAATAATACCCGCGCGGCGTTCTTCTTTTGAAAGCGCGCTGTTCACCGCGTCATACCTGCGGTTTTCGTATTCATTTTTTGAAAGCGCTTTAATAACCCTTATACCCTGCGCATCTTCACGCACCACACGCACCATTTTGTCAATAGATTTCTGAACGCCTATGTATA
Organism: Acutalibacteraceae bacterium; assembly: GCA_045578885.1. GTDB lineage: Bacteria > Bacillota > Clostridia > Oscillospirales > Acutalibacteraceae > UBA737. Next base: position 13,160 of record JAZNLE010000064.1, read on the forward strand.
ATGGCACACCCCTTCTCGAAACACTGTAAACCACCACAAATATGAGCGGCAATGTCGCTATCATAACAAGCGCCAATATCCAGTCCATAAGCAAGGTTATCGATATTCCGCCGATAAGCAAAATCGGCGCTCTGATGCCCATTCTCTGCATCATACCAACAAAGTTGTGAACATTGTAGGTGTCGGTTGTAATTCTCGATTCAAGCGAAGGCACGGTAAATCGGTCAGTATCGGTTGCCGAAAGGTACAGAGTTTTTGAGAACAAATCCTTTCGCATTGCTACCGAAAACTTAGTTGTAACCCCTGCGGCCATACGGTTTGCGGTGATATTTCCCACACAGGCAACCGCCGCACAAAGCACCATTATAACACCGTAGGAAACAACCTTTTTAACCTCAAGCGTAGCTATCGCGTTGTCTAGAATGTAGGTCAATATATACGGTAATAACAGCTCCGCCAACGTGCCTATAGTTTTCACCGAAACGCCCAATATCAAACGCATTTTAAAGGGCTTAAGATAAGATAAGATTTTTCTCATTTCTTTTCGCCCTCCGTTTTATTTACAATTAACTTTGCCTTGCTTTCAATTCTCGAAAGCACCGAATAGAAAACCGAAAGCTCATCTTCGGGAATATCTTCTACCAACATTTCGTTCCACTCCGACGCGATAGCGCGCACTTGCGGTAGTACCGAAAGCATCTTTTCGGTCGGGAAAACAAGTATTTCGCGCTTGTTTTCCATATTGGGTTTTCGTTCTATATAACCCTTTTCTTCAAGGCTATTGAGTGTTCTTGCGACCGTACTTTTATTGAGGCAAATCTCCTGCGCGATTTTCTCCTGCGAACTGCCAGGCTTTCGGCAAATCGCCAAAACAAAAGTATGGTGCGCAACGCACAATTTTTCAACACTAAGCTTCTCTGCGCGATAACTCGACTGGCAGCGGCTTATGTTGTTCAAGGTTTTCATAAATTTAGGCATAGCTTACTCCTTAAAACAATTGTTGCAAACACAACTGTTGCATACGCAACGATTATACTCTCTTTTAGTAACAAAGTCAATCTGAAAAATGTAAGAAAAATGTTATATAGTCCTATTCAGCAAGGCTTATCGGTCACTTTAATAATATTCATAAAATTCCCCTTTTAAAATTTCTTACAAAGATTCATATTTTTAGTATAACATTGCCTTCAAAATCCGTCCATTCATACCTCACTCAAAACAGTAAAATTTAAATTCTTCTATCGGTAGAAATGATTTTTCGAACTCTACTGCGGAACTTTTTTAATTATAGTCGATTTCCCTTTCAGTAGATTGAGTTTTTTGCCAATAATATATATACTAATTTAGGCAAAACACTCTTAAAGGAGATAAAAAATGGAAAAATTCAGAATTGTTGCCGATTCCTCGGCTGATATGTTTACACTCGGGACATTTTCTTTCGGCGCAGCGCCCCTTAAAATCATAACCGCCGAAAAGGAATTTACCGATGATAAAAATTTAAACCTTAAGGGTATGGTAGATTTCTTGTCTTCTTACAAAGGCAAATCTTCGAGTTCTTGCCCCAACCCCGAAGATTTCCTTAAAACCTTTGGAGATGCAGAAAATATATTTTGTATAACAATAACCGCCACACTTTCGGGCAGTTATAACGCCGCCTTGGTTGCTAAAGAAATTTATGAAGAAAAGCACCCAGACAGAAAGGTGTTCGTTATAAACTCACTCTCTGCAGGTCCCGAACTCCGCCTTATTATAGAAAAACTTAAAGAACTGATTTTAAACGGTGATTCCTTCCAAGAAATATGCGAGAAAATCACAGAGTATATGAAATCTACAGGACTTTTATTTATGCTTGAATCTATGAAAAACCTCGCTAACAACGGCAGAGTCAGCCCCATTATTGCCAAAGCGGCGGGGCTTCTTGGCATTCGCGTTGTAGGAAAAGCGAGCGACCAAGGTGATTTGCAACAGCTCAATAAGTGCAAAGGTCAAGAAAAAGCGCTTAACTGCATTGTCGAAAAAATCAAGGAAGCAGGCTGTAGAAACGGTAAAATTCATATAGCCCACTGCTTTAATGCAGAAGCCGCAGAAAAACTTAAGAAAAAGCTTTATATCGAGCTTCCGCGCGCACAGGTGCAACTTCACAAATGCGCAGGTCTTTGCAGTTTCTATGCCGAAAAAGGCGGCCTGCTAGTCGGATACGAAAAGTTTTGATTTTAAAGGGAATCTCTGCTATAATAACCTCGGGTGTTTAATATGTTATCGAAATTTAAGATTCTCAGCAACAATCAACTAAAAATCATCGCAATGGTCACAATGCTTTTGGACCACGCAGGTAAAATACTCTTCCCTCAAAGCAGTATTCTTATGATTCTAGGGCGGATTTCTTTTCCTATTTTCGCTTATATGATAGCCGAGGGCTGTACCTATACCAAAAATCGCAGTCGATATCTTTTGACCTTGCTATTTATGGCTATAGCATTTCAGACTGTATATTTTATTGTTCTCGACTCTTGGTATCTCAACATCCTTTTCACATTCACACTGTCCATCACTACGATTTACTGCATCGATTTAGTGTTAAAAAATAAAAGCGTTCGCAACGCTTTGCTAATGCTATTAGAGTTATGTGCGGTGGTTTTTATCTGCATTTTCTTAAAACCGCTACTGCTTAGCGATACTGATTTTAAAATTGATTACGGCTTTTTGGGTGTTATGCTCCCCGTAGCGATTTATTTCACTCCCAAAAAGACAGGGAAAATTATCGTTACTGCCGTAATTCTTTGCATTATGGCTTTAATCTCTTTTAAGCTAAAGTGGTTCGCATTACTTTCAATTCCGTTTTTAGCGCTTTATAACGGCAAGCGCGGAAAAGCCAATCTTAAATATATGTTTTACATCTTCTACCCCGCACATTTTGTTGTGCTCTACGGAATTAAAATATTATTAAACTCTATATAAACCCATCTGTTTTTTGGTCACAACACACATAGAATTTTTTTATTTTCGCCGCTTTTATAGCGGCGACTTTTTTTATCGTTGAAAATTACAGACAAAAAAGCACTATATAATATCACATCGATTCCAAAACTTTACAGATGAGTTGACAGATGTAAAGTTGCGTGGTATAATGTATGCGCTTAATATTAAAGTTCGAAAGATAAAGGAAAGGCGCATATGAAAAATCAAATCGAACAACTAAAGAAAATAAAGAATGCGGTTATTCTTGCTCATTATTATGCCCCTGCCGAAGTGCAGGAGATTGCTGATTATGTGGGGGATTCATTCTATCTGGCAAAAGTGGCAAAGAAAAGTGATGCCGATATTATCGTATTCTGCGGTGTATCATTTATGGGCGAGAGTGCAAAAATTCTCAATCCCGACAAAAAGGTGCTTATGCCTGATTTAACTGCAGACTGCCCGATGGCACATATGGTAGCAGACGGTATCATTGACGAAATGAGAGCAAAATATGACGATCTTGCGGTTGTCTGCTACATAAATTCAACGGCACTACTTAAATGCCAAAGTGATATTTGTGTCACCTCCTCTAATGCGGTGAAGATTGTAAAATCACTACCTAATAAAAATATTTTCTTTATTCCCGACCGTAACCTCGGCAGATTTGTTGCCGAACAGGTACCCGAAAAAAATATCATTCTTAATGACGGCTGTTGCCCGATTCATGCCGCTATAACTGCCAAGCAGATAATAGCCGAAAAGGAAAAACACCCTGACGCTCCCGTATTATCACACCCCGAGTGCGAGCAAGAGGTTCTCGCTTTGTCCGATTATATCGGCAGTACAGCGGAGATTATAGAATATGCCAAAAGCAGCACCGCCTCAGAGTTTATTGTTGTTACCGAGGATGGCGTGGAATATAAACTTATTACAGATAACCCGAATAAACGCTTCTACTTCCCCAACCCCCACCCATGCTGTGCGGATATGAAGCTTAATACTCTCGAAAGTGTTTTATCGGTTTTAGAAAATGAAGACCGTATCGTCGAAATAAGTGAGGATGTGCGCCGAAAAGCGCTAATCCCACTTGAGAAAATGTTGGAGCTTGCGAAATAGGATATGAATACTGATATTTTAATTGTCGGTTGCGGTGTCGCAGGTCTTTACTGCGCACTCAATTTGCCGAAAGATAAAAACATAATTATTGTCACAAAAAACGAAGCCCCGAAAAGCGACTCATTCTTAGCACAGGGCGGTATCTGTGTTCTTCGTGACGAAAAGGATTACGAATCGTTTTTCGACGACACAATGAAAGCGGGACACTATGAAAACAATCCCGATTCGGTCAATATTATGATTCGTTCTTCGCGAAAAGTCATTGAAGATTTGGTATCCTTTGGCGTTCGGTTTGAAAAAGACGGAAAAGAGTTTACCTATACGCGTGAGGGTGCACACTCCAAGCCCCGTATACTTTTCCACGAAGACGAAACAGGAAAGGAAATCACCTCACATCTACTCGAAACCGCCAAAAGCAGACCTAATATTACCTTGATTGAAAACTTCACAATGGTAGACCTTATTTGCAATGACAACACCTGCGCGGGAATTATTGGACACGATAAGGCAGGAAATTATACAAGTATTAGTGCCGATTATACGGTGCTTGCAACGGGTGGTATCGGCGGACTGTTCAAGCATTCCACCAACTACCGACACCTGACAGGTGACGCTCTAGCTCTTGCCTTGAAATACGACATCAAGCTTCAGCACATAGATTACATACAGATTCACCCCACAACACTTTACACCAAAAAAAGCGGTCGAGAATTCCTCATCTCCGAATCGGTGCGTGGCGAGGGCGCAATTCTTTTAAACTCCAAGGGAGAACGGTTTGTTAACGAACTGTTACCACGTGATGTTGTGGCAAGCGCGATATTTGAAGAAATGAAAAAAGAAGGCAGCGAACATGTTTGGCTGTCACTCGCCCCCATTCCCGAAACGGAAATCAGAAATCATTTCCCGAATATATATAAGCATTGCCTTGACGAAGGTTATGATGTAACTAAAGAACCTATCCCCGTCGTACCGTCACAGCATTATTTCATGGGCGGAATTGATGTGGACGGTTACAGCAAAACCTCAATGGAAAGGCTATATGCCGTTGGAGAAACCGCCTGCAACGGCGTTCACGGAAAAAACCGACTCGCAAGCAATTCTCTGCTTGAAAGCCTTGTGTTCGCAGGGCGTGCGGCAGAAAATATAACCGCCAATTATAATAAAGCGGTAAAAATACCCAAAATCCATATCGAACAGTCCTACTATGACGGATATCAAGAAAAATATAAAGCGCTAGTTTTAGAAGCAATTGAAAAGGAGAAGAAAAGCCATGAATAATATTACAATGAAATTAAACGCAGACGATTTAATTTTAAGTGCACTCAAAGAGGATATCACAAGCGAAGACATCTCTACCAATTCGGTAATGCCAAATTATCAGTTGGGTGAAGTCGAACTGATTTGTAAACAAGACGGTATTATTGCGGGACTTCAGGTGTTCAAGAGAGTTTTTGAACTTTTAGACAAAAAGACCGAGGTGACCTTTACCTGTGCTGACGGCGATGCCGTTAAAAACGGACAGAAGCTCGGTGTTATCCGCGGCGATATCCGTGTTCTGCTCTCAGGTGAAAGAACTGCTCTAAACTTCTTACAGCGTATGAGCGGTATTGCAACCTACACCCGTACTATCGCAGATTTACTCAAAGGCAGTAAAACAAAGCTTCTTGACACCCGCAAGACCACACCCAATATGCGCATTTTTGAAAAATATGCGGTTAAGGTTGGCGGCGGTTATAATCACCGTTACAACTTAAGTGACGGCATTCTCCTCAAGGACAACCACATCGGTGCCGCAGGCGGTGTAAAAGAAGCTGTAATGATGGCTCGAGAATACGCGCCCTTTGTCCGCAAGATTGAAATTGAGGTTGAAAACCTCGAAATGTTAAAGCAAGCGCTTGAAGCAGGCGCCGACATCATAATGCTTGATAATATGAGTGTTGAAAATATGAAAGAGGCAGTAAAACTCGCGAAAGGCAAAGCCGAAACCGAATGTAGCGGTAATGTAACAAAAGAAAATGTTGCAAAACTTGTCGACATTGGCGTAGACTATATATCAAGCGGTGCGCTTACCCACTCTTCTCCTATTTTGGATCTCTCTCTTAAAAATTTACACGCGGTATAATAGTAATAATGAGGTGAATATATGAAAGCACCTGATAGAAGAAAAGCAATTGCCAATTTACTTTTATCTACAAACGAAGCGATATCAGGCAGTACTATTGCCGAGCAATTCGGCGTATCCCGACAAATCATCGTTCAGGACATAACAGTCCTGAAAGGTTCGGGATATGATATTCTTTCTACTCATAACGGATATGTTATTCAAAAATCTCCTTTGAAAGAGCGTGTGTTCAAACTGCACCACACAACAAAGCAAACCGAGGACGAGCTTAATACCATTATCGATCTCGGCGGTACGGTTGTAGATGTGTTTGTCTGGCATAAGGTATACGGCAAGGTGGTAGCCCCTTTAAATATTTTCTCCCAACTCCATGTAAAACAGTTTATCGAAGGTGTCAGAAGCGGCAAATCTACCGAGCTTATGAATATTACGGGCGGATATCACTACCATACCGTCCGCGCAGAATCGGAAGAAATTCTTGACAGAATCGGCAAGGCTCTTGATAAGAAAAAATATATCGCTCCGAAGATATAATCGAGCAAACCCAAATCGAAATATGAATAAAAAATTTGAAGCGATAGAGTAAGTTCAAAAGAAAAACCGTGCTTTCCATAAGGAAAATACGGTTTTTTAGTGCGATTGTTCATAACCACTATTAAACGCGAGGTGAAAATCAAAAAAGAAGAACCTCAACTACGCGAAATGCGTGTCGAGGTTCTCGACTGGTCGAGCAGACACGATTAAATCCGAACTTCCTTCGGACGCCTCTTCCAATTCTTTGAGGGTCACGGTTTTCGTGCCCTTCTGATAGTTGAAGACAAAGTCGATGCGGTCATCGTGCAGGAAAACTGCATTTACAAAATTGTCTATCAGTGAACGCCGGTGCTCCAGCTTTGTGGTATCAAGTTTGCGGAATTGATGTAAGAAGAACTTGATTTTCTTAGGCTCCAACAACGGTTTGAACAGTTGCTCTTGTGCGATGGAGATTTCCAAGTCTTCTTTTCTAGCTTCAAGTTCCTCCAACCTCTGTTTTGTAGACGAAGTGAAGATGCCGTTTTGAATTGCATCGAGCATATTTTTTATGCTCTTTTCAACCCCACGTAATTCTTGTTTAAGAAGTGGTAGAGTGGTGTTTTCTTTCTTTTGAGCAATCATAAGAATATCAACAAGCTCATCAATTGCCTCATCATCCATTAAGAAACGCATGACTTGGTTAATGACTATATCCTCAATCCACTCTTTTCGAACTGCTTTCTTGTGGCAACCTTTACGCTTCTTGGCGGTTGCGCATTTATAATAGCGGTAAATCTTATTTGTGTTACTTGTTCCACTTTCGCCAACCATAAAGGACTCGCAATGTCCGCAATATAACTTCGTTGTTAAAAGGTAATCGTCAATCGCCTTGTGGCTTGACGGTGCCTTTTTTGTTTTTACGATTCTTTGTTGTACGGCATTAAATAATTCAATCGGTATGAGTGCGGGAACACCGCCAGGAGTCACAATATCTTTGAATTTATATTCGCCTATGTAGTGGCGGTTTTGCAACATTCTGGAAATAGCATCAATAGAGAACTTTCTGCCGATGGTGTTACGATAACCTTTTGCATTAAAGTCATCAGCAATTTGCTTCATTGTTTTGCCGTCAAGGTAAGCATTGAAGGCTTCGGTAACGATTGGCGCAGTTAAGGGATCAACTTCATACAAACGAGTCTCTTTATTGATTTTATAACCC
>JAZNLE010000065.1:0-23167 GCA_045578885.1 Acutalibacteraceae bacterium
CTTATAAAACAACGACTACCAAAGCAACACTTACTAACAAGGATGGTAGCATTGTGAAGAAGTGTACGGTGTGCGGAAAGGTTGCAAGCAATACCGCTATCAAGTATGTAAAGACCTTCAAACTGTCCACAACGGCATATACCTACAACGGCGGTGTAAAAACGCCGAGTGTTACCGTAAAAGATTCGGCGGGCAATACCTTAAAGAAGAATACTGATTATACGGTTACTTATGCAAGCGGTCGCAAGAATGTGGGTACATACAAGGTTACTGTTAAGATGATAGGCAAGTACTCCGGTACCAAGACCTTAACCTTTAAGATTAATCCGGCGAAAATCAGTTCTTACAAGTTGTCTACTACTTCATACAGCTATAATGGCAAGATTAAGACGCCGAGTGTAACGGTAAAAAATGCAAGTGGCACTAAACTTACAAAAAACACGCATTATACTGTGACTTATGCTAGCGGTCGCAAGAACGTCGGCACTTACAAGGTAACCATTAAGGGTAAGGGCAATTACACAGGCACAAAAACATTAACCTTTAAGATTAATCCGCAAAGCATTTCAAAGGGCAAGTTTAGTCTTTCGACAACAAGCTACACATATAACGGCAAAGTTAAAACACCTTCCGTTACGGTCAAAAATGCAAGTGGCACTAAACTTACAAAAAACACACATTATACTGTGACTTATGCTAACGGCCGCAAGAATGTGGGCACCTACAAGGTGACCATTAAAGGCAAAGGCAACTATACCGGCACAAAAACCTTAACCTTTAAGATTAACCCAACAAAAACGACAGTATCCCAGCTCACTGCCGGTAAGAAGAGTATCACGGTGGCGATTACTAAGAAACCTACACAAGTTACCGGATACCAAATTCAGTACTCAACATCTAAAACATTTAGCAAGGTAAAAACAAAGACGATTTCTAATTACAAAACCACGAAATACACGTTAAAGAGTTTGAGCCCTAAAAAAACATATTACGTAAGAGTCAGAACCTACAAAACTGTTGGAAAAACTAAGTATTATTCCGGTTGGTCAACCTACAAGTATGTAAAAACAAAATAACATAGCAAACGGGGCAAGGAGAAAATTCTCCTTGCCCCGTTAATTTATATAAAAATTAGTTCTGCTTGTCTTTACTAATTACTTTTAAAAACTTCGTTACGGCACCTTATCATTAAGAAGTTGCTTTTTATTTATTCTTCGCAAACAAAAATTACATTATCTATTTCACAAAGTTTTTTACTGTCGATATCTATCCTTTTGGGAATGGTGATTACTATACCCAAATTTCCGCCGTATGCGCTCTTTGGCGGAACAATATTATAACTTACTTCTATATCAAAAGCCTTTTTGAGCGCTTCCACCGTTTTATTTACCTTATACATATCGTCTATCTCGACATAGATATGCTCGGTAGACTTTCTGCGCTTTTCAAATCTCGTGAAAACAACAATCGAAACCAGAAATAACACCGCACCGATTATCGCCCCCGAATAAAAACCGTATCCTAACGCAATGCCTATAATGCTCGTAGTCCAGACACCTGCCGCGGTAGTAAGACCTGTTATGATATCGTTATTTTTAATGATAATCATACCTGCACCCAGAAAACCTATGCCTGATATTACCTGAGCCGAAATACGCATAACATCGCCACCCGAACCCAGAATATCACTCACATAAACGCTCATAAGCGAGGTAAGACAAGCTCCCAAAGCCACAAGCGTATGGGTTCTCATACCCGCGGCTCTGCCATGCTTTGCGCGTTCGCTACCAATAAGTACACCGATTAAAACCGAAAGCAACAGCCTTATTATTACTTTAAACAAAAAGTCGTGAGCGTTTATCAATTCATACAATAATGCCATATCGCACCCCTTAAAATATTTTATATACATATATATAATAGATTAATATATTATATACCTAAATTTTAATTTGTCAAGTATCATTTGCTTACAAAATTCTTATGCTATTGATAAAAAGCAAAATGCCGCAAAGCGCAGTATTAGGACCGCCTATATTCGTTCGTAAATCTCTACTGCGCACACCTTATCATAAGGCGGTATCTTAACCGATATAAACTCATTTTTCGAGGTAGGGATATTCTTTCCGACATAGTCACCCCTTATGGGTAACTCTCTGTGACCGCGGTCAACAAGCACCGCAAACTGAATAGACGCCGCTCTGCCAAAGCTCATAATAGCTTCCATCGCCGCTCTTGCAGTTCTGCCTGTATAAAGCACATCATCAACCAATATAATATTCTTACCCGCAACCGAGAAAGGAATATCGCAAGGGTGTATTACGGGGTCAAGACCTCCGTTTTCTACATCGTCGCGATAAAAAGTTATATCCAGAACGGCGGTGGGTATTTTTTTGCCCTCTATGTTATATATGTTGTCGGCTATAATCTGCGCAAGCGGTACACCCCGCCTTTTAACACCCACTATACATATATTATCACTTCCGCTGTTTCTCTCCAATATTTCATGAGAAATACGCTTGAGCGCGCGTCCCACCGCCGAAGTATCCATAACAGTCGCTTTAAACTTTTCCATAAACTCTCCAAAGTAATATTTTTCTTTAAATTACATATTATATATATGTATAATATATCACAAACGCCGAATTTTGTAAAGTTTTTAAGCCACAACATTTTGATGTTTCCCCAAATTTTCCCAAACAGCACCCCTACTAATAGTGTTTTTACAGGATTTCAAGCGAATTTATCAACTTTGCCGTAGCCGATTTTGTATGATTGCACAAGTTTTTTGACAAAAAATGTCAATACCTTCGCGAAAAAGTGTTACAACCTTGTAACCTTTTTTAACTTCCTCTCTTTTTTTGGGCAAAATAACCAAATTCCGACCCGCTATTTACTTTGACATTTACAAAAATATCGGGTATAATACCACTTGCTTTGAGAATCAAGCCGAAAATCCACATTATATTCGGCCCAAATTAAAGGAGTTATTGGATGATAGAAAAAATAAAGAGTAAATTGTTCGCCTTGGCAAAAGGCAGACAAGTGCGATTAAGTATAGCGGCTTTTTTAACCGCTCTCGCCGTCGCTAGCGCTACTTTACTAAACTGCTCAATCCACACAATTAAAATTTTTGACGGACACGAAACCTATACCGTTCGCTCACTTAATAATAATGTAGCGTTGGTTATGGAGAGTATCGCACTTAAATCAAATGATTATGAAGTTTTGGAAACTAAAACTTCGGATAATGTTACAACTGTTAAGATTTCTTACAATTTCCCCGTTCATATCACTCAGGGTGATAAAACAATTTCGATTGATTTCTGCGGCGGAACTGTTGAAGAAGCTTTAGCACAGGCAGGTATCACACCCGACGAGTTCGATTTTGTAGAACCCTCCCTTGATACCGAAATTAAAGATAGCTGTTATATCGATTATACCGATATCAACTACATTAAAACCACCGATAAGGAAACCGTTCCTTACGACACCGAAAAGGTATACTCTGACAAACTCAAAAAAGGCACTAAAAAAGTTACTACCGAAGGTAAAAACGGCGTAAATAAAATTATCTCGACCGAGAAGTTTGTAAACGGTGTATCGGTTGAAACCGCAACTAAAACTGTTGTTGTGAAAGAGCCCGTCAACAAAAAGGTAACTGTTGGCACAAAGGTTATAAAAAAAGAAACCGCAAAAGCAAGTTCCAAAGGCCATATTTCAACCCTTTCTCCCAAAGCGGAAATTGAGCTTGACGAAAACGGCGTTCCTGTGAACTATAAGTCAAAAATGACCGTCCGCGCCACTGCTTATACCCACACAGGCAACAAATGTGCAACAGGCGTCAGCCCAAAACCGGGTTATATCGCAGTAAACCCCAAGGTTATCCCCTATGGAACTAAAATGTTTATTAAAACAACCGACGGCAAGTATATCTATGGCTACGCTATAGCGGCTGATACAGGCGGATTTGTTAAAAAACACCCCACAGGCATTGACCTTTTCTTTAACACCAAAGGCGAATGCAGAAACTTTGGAGTAAGAACCGCTGAAATTTATATTTTGGAATAATATTAAAGCCTTGAGCTATTGCTCAAGGCTTTCTTCTTTACCCGTTCTTCCATAAAGTTCCGTATTTTCCGCGATTATTTTTGCAAGCCAGTCGTTTATACAACTGCTGTCAATTCGCCAAGTCCAGTTGTTGCCGACTGTGGCAGGGGTGTTGATTCTGCCCTCCCTGCCAAGTCCTATCAAATCCTGCATCATCAAGATACAGGTGTCAGCAACCGACATCATCGCCGCCTTCATCATCGCCCAGTTAAAGCCGTCATTTCGCTTAGCGTTTAAATATTTTTCGGCGAAAGCGACTTCCTCTTCATCATTTGTCTGCGCCCAACCGTTTATAGTGTCGTTATCGTGGGTGCCTGTATAGACAACGCAGTTTGTGGGGAAATTGTGGGGGAGATACTCGCTCTCCTTTTCAACATCGAAAGCGAACTGCATAACCTTCATACCTGGATATCCAGATTTTTTAAGCATTTTTAGAACCGCAGGTGTCAAGAAACCCAAATCCTCTGCGATAATTGGCAGATCTTTACCAAGTTCACTCTCAAGCGCTTTGAAAAAGGAGATATCGGGTCCTTTAACCCATTTCCCATTTGCCGCCGTTTTATCGCCATAAGGCACCGAATAATAAGACTCAAAGCCACGGAAATGGTCAATGCGGACACAATCATAAAGCGACAAAACATATTTAATACGCCTTTTCCACCAGCCAAAGCCATCGGTCTTCATAAATTTCCAATCATAAAGTGGGTTACCCCAAAGCTGACCATCCTCACAAAAAGCATCGGGCGGGCAACCCGCAACTGCTTTTGGTTTTAGGTCTTTATCAAGCTGAAACTGTTTAGTATCCGACCAAACATCCGCCGAATCGTAAGCGACATATATCGGTATATCGCCGATAATCTTTATACCTTTTTCGTTAGCATAAGCTTTTAGCTCACGCCATTGTTCTGCGAACATATACTGCACAAAGCAATAAAACTTAATATTCTCAGCAAGTTCTTTTTTAACTTTCGCCATTGCGGACGGCTCGTGGAAGCGCAGCGCATCATCCCATTCTTCCCACGAAACATCGCCGCCTGCATTCTTTATAGCCATAAAAATTGCGTAATCTTCGAGCCAAAAGGCATTTTCCAAACAAAACTTTTTATATTCTTCGCCTTCTTTAAAACGCGAGAAAGCAAGTTTCAGCATTTTATTGCGGTTTTCGTAAAGCTTGCCATAATCAACCTTACTGTTATCCGAGCCGAAATCAAAGGATAAAAACTCCTTTTCAGTCAGAAGTCCGTCTTCTATCAAAAGCTCGGGGTCGATAAAATAGGGGTTGCCCGCATAGGACGAAAAAGACTGATAGGGCGAATCGCCGTAGTTTGTCGGGTTAAGGGGCAAAATCTGCCACCAGGTTTGCTTTGATTTTTCCAAAAAGTCAACAAAGCGGTAAGCTTCTTTACCGAATGTGCCGATTCCTCCGCGTGATGCTAAGGAAAAAATCGGCATTAAAATTCCGTTCGTTCTCAAAAAATTCACCTTTTCTTTAGTTTTAAAAATAATTTTCCGCAAACAAACGGATTTATACTTTTCTTTTAAAAATGGCTCTAACCTTCAATAGCAAGCCTTTAAAATCGGTTTTTTTGAACCAGTTTATAACATACTTTATGTTTTTTCGGTTTATATATATAAACGCAAAGTGGGTTATAAGCACCGCATAAAGCGCGCCCTCGGTATGTAAAATTTCTCTTAAAACAAACGTAAGCACACCGCAAGAAATACCGTAAAGAATTTTCTTGTAACGCGGAGTGGTTTTAAAGCTGCAATCAAGGGTTAAAACAAGCGCCGCAAAGAAAAGACTTCCGCCCAAAAGAGATATCGCAACACTTCTGCCGAAAATCAGCGAAAGCAAGCCAACGCTTACAACATAGCAGGTGGGGATTACAGGGTTTATAATCTTGCGAAAAGCAAGATAAATTCCGCCCACAAGCAATAGCAAAACCGAGGTTTCGCCGATATTTCCGCTATGCACCCCGAAAAACAGATACTTCGCAGGGTAAACAAATGAAGTTGCGCGGAAAATGTAATCAAGCGGTAAACTTTCGGCATTAGTGGTCATAAAAGGGAAAGAATATACATCGAACGCCTTTAAGAAAACCGTTCCCACAACAACCCTTGTAATTAGCAACGGAAAAACAAGACTTAAAGGCTTGTTATTAAACAACACTTTAGTTAAAACCGCGGTTAATAAGCTTATAGCCACAACCAACATAATATTAAGACGGCTACTTAAAGTAAGTCCCAAAATCAGTCCCGAAACCGCAAAAACATAATCAGGAACCTTTTTTTGTTTAAATAATATAAGATTCCACAAAAAGTCAACACCTAACGGTATCGCAACACAGATAAGCAATACAAGTACCGCTCTCAGTCCAAAAAGCAGACAGCCAAAAATCGCCGCAGGGACGAGGGATACAAAAATATCGGCATAATCAAGCTTTGTAAGTACGCTTCTTGTTCCCTTATCCTCTTCGGTAAAAAAGGACTTTAACGCAAGATAACAGCCTTTTAAAATTTTTAAAACATCTTCTTTTATATTCATTTGATTTCTCCTTGAAGAATATGTTTACATTTTACTATATTTTACCGATTTTTTCAAGTAGCTGTATTGCTATTCCAAATTATCTATGTTATAATAATGCCGACGAAAAAATATTTCTCAGGTGATAAAATGTTAAGAAAAACTAAAATTGTATGTACAATAGGTCCTGCCTGTAATGACGAAAAAACCATAAGCGAAATGTGTCTTGCGGGTATGAATGTTGCGCGTCTTAATTTTTCGCACAACACCCACGCCGACCATAAAAAACGAATAGACACCATTAAAAAGGTGCGTGAAGAACTTAATTTGCCGATTGCTATTCTGCTCGATACAAAAGGTCCCGAATACCGCATTAAAACCTTCAAAGACGGTAAGGTTATACTCAAAGACGGCGACAGCTTCACCTTTACATCTGACGAAATCGAAGGTAACGAGAAAAGAGTTTCGGTAAATTATAAAGACCTACCGCACGACCTCGAAGTCGGCGACAAAATCTTACTCAATAACGGACTTCTGATTTTCGAGGTAGTTTCCCTTACCAACACCGATGTAAACTGCAAAATTTTAGTCGGCGGCGAGCTTTCCGACCGCAAGAGTATGAGTTTTCCAAACAAAACCTTAAAGCAGGTGTATTTGAGCGAACAAGATAAGCAGGATATTTTGTTCGGTGTCGAAAACGACATCGATTTCCTCGCCTGCTCCTTTGTTTCCTGCAAACAAGACCTGCTCGATGTCAAAGAGTTCTTAAAACAACACAACGCCGACAGTATCGGCATTATTGCCAAAATCGAAAACCGCTCAGGCGTTGACAATATCGAAGAAATCTGCGAAGTTTGTGACGGTATAATGGTAGCGCGCGGTGATATGGGTGTCGAAATACCATTTGAAGAACTGCCCGCCATTCAGAAAAAGCTTATCACTAAGTGCCGACTCTTAGGCAAACGCGTTATAACCGCCACCGAAATGCTCGAATCTATGATATACAACCCCCGTCCCACCAGAGCCGAAATTTCGGACGTGGCAAACGCGGTTTATGACGGCACAAGTGCTATAATGCTCTCGGGCGAAACTGCGGCAGGTAAATACCCTGTGCTCGCCGTTAAGACAATGGCGCGCATAGCCCAAAATACCGAAGAAAATATTCACTACAACAAGCGTTTCTTAACACGCGAGTTTAAAATCAAAAACACCGTTGATGCCATTTCCCACGCGACCTGCGGTATGGCAATTGATATTGATGCCAAGGCTATTGCCGTTTGCTCAATTTCGGGTATTACTGCCCGAATGGTATCGCGCTTCCGCCCATCTGTTCCCATTATCGGAATTACCACAAGCGAAAAAACCTGGCGCAGACTTTCGCTTTCGTGGGGTGTGACACCCGTTATGTGCGAAAACTTCAACTCTACTGATGTCTTGTTCTACAGCGCTTCGAGGCTCACCAAAGACCTTTTAAAACTCAAAAAGGGTCATAAAATCGTAATTACAGGCGGTGTTACCAACGGTAAATCGGGTAATACCGATTTGATTAAGGTTGAAACGCTTTAAAGGAAATTATTTTATGAAAATATCTACCGAAATCGGTTCGACGGCAAAAATTATCGGCGAGCAAAAAACAATTAAACTTGTTGCCAAGGCAGGCTTTGATGCCTGGGATTTTTCGATGTTCAGTATGGCAAAATACGACCGCGAAGAAAAATGCCTTCGCGAAAATGACCACCCATTAGCATCGGGAAATTACCTCAAATTTGCGCGTGAGCTTAGAAAAATCGGTGAAGCGAGTGGAATACATTGTAACCAATCGCACGCCCCCTTCCCCTCATACGCCCCGTGTGTACGCAATTATTTAAAGCGCGCTATTGAGTGTACTGCCGAAGCGGGCGGTAATATTTGTGTCATTCACCCCATGAACAACGGCACGGTGCAAGAAAGCACCGAAATGTATTTAGAGCTTTTACCCTTTGCCAAAGGTTACGGTGTTAAAATCGCAACCGAGAATATGTGGAATTGGGACGAAGAAAAGGGACATTCCTGCTTTGCTGCTTGCTCCACACCCGAAAGCTTTAACGCGCATTTAGATGCTGTTAATGATGATTTTTTCGTGGCTTGCCTCGATATCGGACACGCTGAAATGAAAGGTAGTGACACAAACGCTTCCGAAATGATAAGAGCTTTAGGCTCAAGACTCAAGGCTTTACATATTCACGATAACGACAAGCTTCACGATTCCCATCAGATACCCTTTTCGATGGATATTGACTTTCTGGAGGTTGCAAAAGCGCTTAAAGAAATAAATTATGACGGCTATTTAACCTTGGAATGTGACCAATACCCAAACGCTTTTGACGAGAATAATATTTCCCTATGCATTAAAAATTTAGCCGAAAGCGCAAGAAAACTCAACCAAATGATTAAAAACCTATAACAAAAACACCTTGCAAAGATTACAAGCTCTGCAAGGTGTTTCACTTTCATTAAATTAGTTGTTGTTTTCGATATATTCAACCAAATCGCCGATGGTCTTGATATTTTCAATCTCTTCGTCGGGGATTTCAACGCTGAATTCGTCTTCAATGGACATCAAAATTTCTACAACATCCAAGCTGTCAGCATTCAAGTCCTTTGCGATATCGGTTTCCATTGTTAAAGTATCGGCCTCAACATCAAGTTGTTCAGCCAAAATTGTTTTGATTTTATCAAATGTCATAAATAGTCCTCCTAAAATAATCTGTCGAAAAATGACAGGTTCTATATAAAATAATATGTGCTATTTCGAAATTTGTCAATACTTTTTTTATATTATATAAAAAAGGTTGCAAAATTATTCTATTTATTTTATAATGATTGTAGTTAGTCGAAACGCACCAAAGCGTTTCGACAAGCCACTTGCTAAGTGGCTTTAGCAAAATTAAATTCTAATATTTAATTTTGCACAACACTCATTTCAATGGAAAAGGACAAATTTTTGTGAAAATTTGTCCCTAAATCAAAGATTTTGTGGCGAAACTATCTTGTTTCGCCTAAACTATTCCATTATAATGTTAAAAGATATTAAAAGCACTTATGAAAGGCGGGTTTGTGTGTTTACACACTCTTACTATGGCTAAAGAAAAATTAGTAAAATCTATCACTTCTATGGAAGAAGACTTCGCTAAATGGTACACCGATGTTTGTGTCAAAGCAGAGCTTATTGACTATTCTTCGGTTAAGGGTTGTATGATTATCCGCCCTTACGGTTATGCTATTTGGGAAAATATTCAAAGCAGTATGGACGCGCTCTTTAAAGAAAAGGGACACGAGAATGTTTATATGCCGATGTTTATCCCCGAAAGTCTTTTGCAAAAGGAAAAGGACCATGTTGAAGGCTTTGCGCCCGAAGTTGCTTGGGTAACCCACGGCGGTGAAGAACCTCTCGAAGAGCGCCTTTGCGTTCGCCCGACCTCTGAAACCCTTTTCTGCGACCATTTTAAAAATATTGTTCATTCTTATCGCGATTTGCCGAAGCTTTATAACCAATGGTGTAGCGTTGTTCGTTGGGAAAAGACCACCCGTCCTTTCTTGCGCTCACGCGAATTTTTGTGGCAAGAGGGACACACCCTCCACGCTACACGCGAAGAAGCCGAGGCTGAAACTATACAACAGCTCAATGTTTATGCAAAATTTGCCGAAGAATATCTCGCGATGCCGGTTGTAAAGGGCGTTAAAACCGCAAAAGAGCGTTTTGCAGGCGCCGAAGATACATACACAATCGAAGCGCTTATGCACGACGGTAAAGCTTTGCAAAGCGGTACTTCGCACTTCTTCGGTGATGGTTTTGCCCGTGCCTTCGACATCACATTTACCGACAAAAACAACCAACCGCAGTATCCGTTCCAGACCTCTTGGGGTACTACAACCCGTCTCATCGGCGCGGTTATTATGACCCACGGTGACGACAGCGGTCTTGTGCTTCCGCCTATGATTGCGCCTATTCAGGCTGTGGTTGTTCCGATTGCAACTCATAAAGAGGGTGTGCTCGAAAAAGCTAACGAAGTATACGCAAGACTTAACACTGTTTGCCGCGCTAAAATCGACGACAGCGAGCAGTCACCCGGTTGGAAGTTCGCAGAATACGAAATGAAGGGTGTGCCTCTTCGTATTGAGCTTGGTCCTAAAGATATTGAAAACGGCGTTTGCGTAGCAGTAAGACGCGACAACGGTGAAAAGACGGTTGTTAATCTCGATGAGCTTGAAACCAAGATTCCCGAACTTTTAAAAGCAGTACAGGACGGACTTTACAACAAAGCGCTTGAACGTCGCGCTAATATGACCTATGACGCGCACAATATGGACGAGATGGTAGACATCGCCGAGAATAAACCAGGCTTTATCAGGGCTATGTGGTGCGGCGACAGAGAGTGCGAAGACAAGCTCAAAGAAACCGCAGGTGTAACATCACGCTGTATTCCACTTGTAGGCGAAGAACAATTAAGCGAAACTTGCGTTTGCTGTGGTAAACCCGCAAAACATATGCTCTATTGGGGTAAGGCTTACTAATATTCGCAAAGCGAATACTTCATAGCGCAAGCTACTTCATGCGCGAAGCGTACTTCATAAATTTCAAAGAAATTTACTTCATTAAAAAAGCAGACTCAAGCGAGTCTGCTTTTTGTTGACTATAATTCACAAACGATATATTAACGAATTATTAAGCAAATTAAAAGTTTATTATTTTCCTTATCCTTCTTTTTTCCATTTATTTAAGTTGGTTAATCGGTCAGAATTGTGTCCATTTTCAATAAATTCCGTTAAATCTTTGCAAGGTAGCTCTTCGCACTCTCCGCAATGATTAAAGCCTTTTTCAGAAGCACACTTAAAAATATCACATTCTCCCCAAAAAATTTTACCATTTTGTTTATCACAACCACTACAATTGAACTTTTCTTTAAATTGACAAGTACTACAATCCGTTCCACATTTGCCTTTAATAATGATTGTTTTTCTAAGATTATCAATTCTTTCGGGATTTTCTGATGACGCCCATTCTTGTAACATATCACAAGGAAATTGAGAGCACTTTCCACAGTGCTCTTGATTTTTTCGAGAATTACACTTATATAAATCACATTCTCCCCAAAAAACTTTGCCTTCAATTTCTTTACAACCTAAACACCCATTTGAATGTCCGACTTCACATTTTTCACAATCTATGCCACAAACCGAATAATTTGCCATATTTATGTTCCTTTCACCCTCTTATTTATCAAACCAATTATACTATAAAATGACAAACTTTTCAATGAAAAAGACCAAGTCATTGACTTGGTCTTTTTATGGTGCGAGTGATGGGACTTGAACCCATACGTCGTTGACACACGCCCCTCAAACGTGCCTGTCTGCCTATTCCAGCACACTCGCAAATCTATTCACTTTTTAAGGCGCTCAATTATTATATCAAATACAACCGCTAATGTCAACATAAAATTACAAAAATTTATAAAATTATTTTAAAACACAAGATATGGCATAGTAAATCTATTTCAACCCAAAACAACGAATAATTTTTCTCTCCCTCCGTCTTTTTGCTACGCAAAAATCCACCTCCCTCGTCAGAGGGAGGTGGGGTGAAACCTTACTTCTTAATTTCAGGCAAGCTTGCGGCTGCAACTGACTGACCAACACGTCTTGACTTTTCGTCAGGAATGTGGAGTTCGCATTTGCTTGCAAGCTCGGGAAATTCATTCTTTAAAACTTCGTTTGCGCGGTCGAGAATGATTACGCCGCCTTCTCCCGAAGTTACGCGCCCCATAATGAGAACGTGCTTGATATCATAGAAAAGGCTGTAGTAAGCGATAGCATAACCGAAGTAAACACCGATTGTGTCATAGATAGCGGCAGCGCGGGGGTCGTTTTCATTCATGAGACCCTGTACAACCTTTAATTTCTCAGCAGGAGAAAGGCTCTCGTCAAGCTCGATACCTGCAGCAGGAGCAAGTTTAATAACTCCGTCTTGTGAGAAGTACTTAACACCGCAACCGATATCGCCCGACCATTCATCAACCATAGCATCCTTAGAATAGTCAACCGGAACGAATGCCAATTCATTAAGCCAGCCTGTGATATTTCCTGCGCCGTCAACATAACCACCTGCTTCGCTGGTACCCATAGCAATACCCAAAACAGCGTTGTCGTTTAAGTCCATAGCGCCTGCCAAAGCAGTAACGTCTCCGTCGTTGGCAACCTCAAGCGGTACATCTTCGCCAAATTCCTTGGCGATATCAATATACATATTTTTAACTTTCTTTTCAAAGTCCTCTTTAGAAACCTTTAAGAAAAGAGAAGCAACCATTATTCGATTGTCAACATAAACACCGGCAGAAGAAACACCGATAGCATCAACACGTGGCAAATGTTCGGCAGCAGACTTCATAGCAGACATAATGCCATCATACTGATACTGTGGGTCAGAATTAAGCTTAGGGAACCAAACAACTTCTTCAGAATAAACGCTCTCTCCGTTTATAACGGCACTAACCTTACGGTCAGAACCGCCCGCATCAAAACCGATACGGCAACCGTCAAGATGACGTCCGATAGGTGTGGCAGATTCTTGTGTTACAGGAGCTTCATCAATAGGCTTCCAAACACATTCAAACTCTTTTTCATAAACACTTGCCATAAAATCATTGTCGAAGCCGCGTACGCCGTCTTTAGCATAAGCCTTTGCGATACCTTCATAAATAACCTTAGAGCCGGCAATAATAACCTTGTAACCGCCCTTAACCCATAAAAGAGTTTTAACAATACGCTCAACAATACCGAGGTTTTCCTCGTCATGACCTGTGCCGTCAGGAAAAACAACCATTTCAAAAGCAGAAACGTAACCGTTATTACGTTCAATACCTATAACTAATTTTTCACCGCCCTCTGCCTTTGCGCGCGCGATGAAATCATTAAAAACTAATATCATCGGCTGAAAGCCTTTGTCTAATTTTGCTTCAAATTTAAGATTCATATTTAACCTTGCCTCCTATGATGGTTTTTAAAATATTGAAATCATCGTCTGTGATGATAATATCCGCATCTTTACCTGCCTCGAGTGAGCCCTTGCGGTCGTCCACGCCAATTGCTTTTGCAGGGTTAAGACTTGCCGCCGCAACAACTTTCCAGAAAGGCATTTGGGTATTATCACAAACATTTTTAACCGCGTTGTTAAGCTTTAACACGCTTCCTGCGATTGTGCCGTCTTCCAAAAGACATTCAATACCGTTTACGATAATCTTTTGTCCACCCAAGGTGTATTCGCCGTCAGGCATACCGCCTGCACGAGTACAGTCGGTAATAAGCACCAAATTTTCGCCCTTAACCTTTGCGATAAGCTCGAAAAGGCCTTTATGTATATGGAAAGTATCGCAAATAAGCTCGGTCGAAACATCACGAAGTAACGCCGCGCCAACAACACCTGGGTTACGGTGTAACAAGCCTGTCTGCGCGTTGAAAAGGTGGGTAATATGAGTTGCACCTGCATCAATACCCGCCATAGCCTCTTCAAAAGAAGCATCAGTATGGCCGATTGATATCTTAACATCACACTTTTCGCGAATTTCGGCAATAGCTTCACAGCCACCCTCCATTTCGGGAGCCATTGTAGCCACGCAAATAATATCAGCGTTGTCTATTACAAATTTTGCATCGGGGGCTTTGATATGGTCTTCAGCCTGGGCACCCTTTTTCTTGGGGTTAATAAAAGGACCTTCAAGGTTTACACCCAAAATCTCTGCGCCGTCCCAATCCTTGCTCTCTTCTTTCAAAGAACGCACAACATCGAGCGCGGTATTAATTTCATCCATACTAACGGTCATAGTAGTAGGACACCATGAAGTGACACCGTTTTTCATAATTCCGTTGGCCATTTTACGAATACCGTCGACCTTACCGTCAGAAGTGTCTTCACCCAAGTAGCCGTGAATATGGATATCTACAAGGCCCGGAGCGATATATCCGCCCTTGGCATCTATAACCACGGCATCTGCGGGGATGCTTGCCGCATCGGTTATCCCAACGATTTTTTGGTCAAAACTCAAAACCTGATTTTCAAGTATTCCGTCGGGTAAAATTATCTTTCCGTTTACAATATACTTCATTATAACGCCTCCTTTGTAAACTTATATTTATATTATAACATTTGTTTTTCAGAATTTCAATATTTTAACAAAGAATTTCTTTACTTTTAAAGCTTTTTTTGTTACAATAAACTAAAATAATTCAGTAGGTGATTTTATGTATTATTTAGGTATTGACCTTGGCGGCACAAATATTAAGGTTGGTTTGGTTGACAAGGATTTAAACATTATTGCAAAAGCCAAGCTACCCACCCGTGCACAGAGAACCGCGTGTGAAATCGTTGATGATATGGCAACCCTTTGCCATTCTTTAATTGACGAAAATAATATAACATTTGATGATATCGAATATATAGGCATCGCCGCTCCCGGCTCGGTTGACCCGAAGCTTGGTGTTATACGCTATGCGAACAATATTAAAATGGATAACTTCCCTATGGTCGACGAACTTAAAAAACGCTTGCCTGTTAAAAAAGTTTTATTGGAAAATGATGCTAATGCTGCCGCTTTAGCAGAAGTGAAAGCCGGTGCAGGTAAAGGCTATACCGACCTTGTTATGATAACCCTCGGCACAGGTGTTGGCGGCGGAATTGTTATCGACGGCAAGCTTTATTCGGGATTTAACTATTCTGGTGCAGAATTAGGCCATACCGTTATTGAATTCGGGGGAAGGCCTTGCACCTGCGGACGCCTTGGCTGTTTCGAAACTTATAGCTCAGCTACAGGTCTTATAAATATGACCAAGGAAAAAATGATTGAAAATGTAGATTCTCTTATGTGGGATCTCGTAGATGACAATCTTGAAAATGTTGACGGAAGAACTGCCTTCGAAGCTGCAAGAAAGGGTGATATAGTAGGCAAAAAGGTTGTTGCCACATATATAAAATATCTCGCTTGCGGTCTTACAAATATTGTAAACATCTTCCAGCCTCAAGTGCTTTGCATAGGCGGCGGTGTCTGTGGTGAGGGCGACTATCTTTTGAAACCACTCATACAGACTGTAAGAAGATGTGAATACGGCGCTGCAACACAGACAAACTTCTCACAAATTAAAATTGCCGAGCTTGGCAATAATGCAGGTATCATCGGCGCGGCTGTATTAGGAATATAAACTCTAATTCGGAATTAAATCAAAAAGAAGATGCGTTTTGCATCTTCTTTTTATTATTTTTCAAGTATTTTATAAATTTCTTCTGCCGCGATACGCGCCTTTGCAACGATATCCTTATCAGTTTTAGGGATACAGTAATAAAGCACCTTTGGCGTGCCGATTGAGATAACATCGCCGATTTCGTACCAATAAAAATCGGAGTAAAGACTATAAGAAAGCTCCGGCGCTTGGGTATAATTAAGCTTTCCGTCGCAACCCGTAAGGCTAAAGCCGTCTTTTGTGTGGGTTAAAACTCCGTCCCCGACCTTGTAGACACATTTAGTATCAATAAGCATATAAATATCAACACTCTCACAAAACTTATATTCACCGCTTAAAATCTCTTTTTTAACGCATTCTCTTTGCCACGCGTACCAGTCGGGGATATGAGAAAACTCAGTTTCGCCGTTTTCGGCTTTCATAAAACCGTCTGCTGTCAGTTCATAAACCTTACTGCAATGATTACAGGTAAGCTTTGTGCCCTTACCTGCGGTTTCGCCCTCAGCAAGACAGTGGGGGCATTTGTACAAAACGCGGTTAAGACAGTCTGCGCGGAATTTCTCACGAATTTTAACCCCGTTTTTCTGTTGCCAACGGAAGTTATCAAAAGTAAACTGTTCTTTCAAAACAGCGTTTATCTCTTCAAAAGATTTTGCCTTTATATCTTCAGGCGATAAAAGATACCGCATTTCTGCCGAAATCTTAACCTTTCTTTTCTGCAAATTATTATAAAGCGGATCGTGCGCAAAGGCACCAAAGGTTTTAATCATAACGACAGGGATACCCAGTTTCTTAACAAGCTTACCAAGACTTTCGGGCAGAGGTGTTGCCGTTCCGTCAAAGCTATAACTTGCTTCGGGGTACATCAGAATAGATGTACTATTTTTCTTAACACAATGGAAAATGTCCTTGACAAGCAGACTGTCGCTTATAAACTTTTGTGTAGGGATACAACCGACAAGTCGCATAAGCCAGTTTTTACCCACAAACCCGTCCGAAGTCATAACAATATTATATTTCCTTGGGAAAAGTAAAGCCGATGCGATTTTAAGGTCGATAAAACTCGAATGGTTCATTAAAATAAGACAGGGCTCATTCTTGGCAAGTCTATCCATACCTATCTTTTTATAAGAAAACCTTACACCCAACAGCTCAAAAAAAGACAAAACTCTTATAACCAAAGCCAAAAGGAAAAGCGGTTTTAAGGGTTTTTTATGCTTTTTGGGTTTTAATTTTAAAACATCACCGTACGCCATCTCGCGTGTTTTAATTTTCATAACATCTCCCCTTAAAAATAATATACCACAAAACCCGCCTTGCGACAACGGTTAAAATGAAATTTTGTTGCATTGTATATACATTTATGCTATTATAAATAAAGATTTTTTAAAGAAGGCGATTTTAATGAAAAAAATACTCACGATTCAAGATTTTTCGTGTGTCGGCAAATGCTCGCTTACAGTAGCAATCCCGATAATTTCGGCTTTCGGTATTGAAACCTGCGCGCTTCCTACCGCGCTTCTTTCCACCCACACACAGTTCAAAAACTGGACCTTTGCAAACCTTTGTGACCAGATACCCTCGATTACTGATGCTTGGAAAAAGGAAGAAATCACCTTCGACGGCATTTGTACAGGTTACCTGGGCGCAGTTGACCTTATTGAAGAAGTAAAAAGCATTATAAAAAAGTTTGTTAAAAAAGACGGTATCGTGCTTATCGACCCCGCGATGGGCGACAACGGCAAGCTTTATGCAGGCTTTAACTTGGAATATGTCAAGGCAACCAAAACCCTCTGCGCGTTGGCAGATATTATAACCCCAAACATAACAGAAGCCGCTTTTATGCTCGAAAAAGAGTTTAAGGACGAATATGATTACGATTATCTTTTAAGCATTTGCAAAGAGCTTCACCAAAACGGTGCTAGGGATGTTGTTTTAACAGGTGTTAAGAAGGGCGCATCACAGGTCGGTGTGTTCTGCCTTCTCGGCGGAAGTGAAGTTTACGAATACTATACCGAGTGCGTGCCCAAGGACTTCCACGGAACAGGCGATATCTATTCTTCGACAGTTTACGGCGGTCTTATGAACGGCAAAAGCCTGCAAGACTCGGTAAAATTTGCTTGCAACTTTACAAAGCACTGTATTACAGTAACCCTTGCCGAGCCTAACTATTCATTCTACGGCGTAAACTTTGAGCAGTGTATAGGGGATATAACCGAATTTGTAAAATAAAAAACAAGGGGCTGTAAAAAAACAGTTTAAAAAATCCGAGGTTCACGGCAGTGAGTGAATCTCGGATAATTTTTTCATCAAAAAGCATTCTGTAGAAAGAAATTTTTGAAAAATCCTGTTTTATCAAAAACCGAGAGATTTTTCTCTCGGTTTTTGATTTTTATTCATTAACTTTTTGAGAACCGGTAGGATTCATAATGCTGAAGCCGACATTCACAAGATGGTCTGCAACGCGTTCCAATCCCGATATAATAGATGAATAATACGGGCTTACTTCAGCACTGCAGTTTCCTTCGGCAAGTCGTGCAAAATGACTTGCGATAAGCTCTTTTTTCATACCGTCAACGCCTTCTTCCAAAGCGGTAAGCTGTGACAATTCTTCCTTGTTCAAATTCTCAAATGCGTCCTTGGAAATATCGAACATTTTCGTAATGCGTCCACGCATTTCGGCAATGCCACCGCGCGCCTTATCGGAAAATGTAATATTTTTATCAAGCATCTCGACGCCAATTTCATGGAAGTTCTCTGCGTTATCACCAATACGCTCTAAGTCGTTCAGAACGTGGAAGTAGGAACCGATCGCCTTTTCATCGCTCTCTTCCACATCCGCTGACAGCTTTATCAGGAATTGAGTTAAAGCACGGTTGGTAAAATCGATAATTTCTTCATTCTTGCGGATTTTTTCGCTATGCTCTGTCGAACCGTTGTCAATTGCAACAAAAGAAAGACAAGTATTTTCCTCTACCAAGCTGAGCATATAGTTGATCTCTTTCTTTACCTGCATAAGCGCAACGGGGGGAGTGGTCAACAATCTGTCGTCAACATATTTGAGAGTCAAGGTTTCCTTTTCCTCCGTCTTTTGCTTAATAACCGCACAAGAATAGTTCACAAGTTGCTTTACAAACGGAAGGAGTAAACAGGTTGTGGTCACGTTGAAGATAACGTGGAAAGCAGAAACTCTCATCTGAAGCGACATCGGGTCATCACTTGGGAACAGCGAAACCAAAATATTAACCATCGGTTCTTTGAATATCCAGATTATCGCAGCAAATAGGATTGTTCCGATTGTGTTAAATGTAAAGTGGATAAGAGCCACTCGCTTTGAGTTGGTATTTGCTCCGACACAGGCAAGCAAAGCTGTTACACAAGTGCCAATATTGGCACCGAGAACAATAAATAATGCCATATCAAGCGGAAGCACACCTGCGCCAACCATTGTAATAACAACACCTGTAGCGGCAGACGAGCTTTGAATAAGAGCTGTGAAAATAACACCAACCAAGATTAAAAGTAGCGGGAAATCGATTCTCTGGAAGATGACTGTAAACATATCTTCAACGAGAGGGTTTCTAAAAGCTTCTTTACTGCCCATAACTTCGAGGCCTACGAAAATCAAGCCCAAACCACAGCAAAGGCTACCGGCAATCTTTACCTTTTCCTTTTTTGCAAAGCCCATCATTACA
Organism: Acutalibacteraceae bacterium; assembly: GCA_045578885.1. Lineage (GTDB taxonomy): Bacteria > Bacillota > Clostridia > Oscillospirales > Acutalibacteraceae > UBA737. Next base: position 19,600 of record JAZNLE010000065.1, read on the forward strand.
CCTGCAAAAGCAGCGATATACATTAGCATATTAAAATAATCATTTTTAAGAGCTACCAACACACCTGTAATAGTTGTACCGATATTGGCACCCATAATGATAGGTGTTGCTTGCATAAGTGTCATAACGCCTGCATTTACGAGACCTATAACCATTACAGATGTTGCAGACGAGCTTTGAATAATTGCTGTCACACCCGCACCAATACCAACACCTGAAAAACGGTTGTTGCTGATTTTTTCGAGCATTCGCTTCATTCCTGCGCCTGCGCTCTTTTCCAAAGCATCACTCATAAAATTCATACCAACGATGAATACGCCTACACCTGCGAGCAGCCAAATAAGACTTTGAACTAACTGCATGATATCTCCTGATGATAACATAGATTTTCTCCTTTTTGTTTTTGCATAATTTTTATATTTATATTATATCTATTGACACGTTATATGTAAAATAGTATAATATTATCAAATACATAATGATTTGGTTATGGTGAAATTATGACAATTCGACATTTAAAAATTTTTATATGCGTTTGCAAGCACCAAAGTATGACAAAAGCGGCAGAAGAGCTTTTTATAGCGCAACCTGCCGTTAGTAATACTATTTCCGAAATTGAAAAAAATTATAACATAAAACTCTTCGACCGAATAAATAGACGGCTTTTTCTCACCGAAGAAGGCAAAAACTTACTTATAAAAGCCCAAGAAGCCGTTTCGGCATTTGATGAATTTGAAGAGCAGGCGCAAAATTCCTCCAAAAAGCCGCTTTTGAAAATAGGCTCGTCTCTTACAATCGGTAAACAGAAAATTCCGCGACTTTTAAGACTTTTGAAAGAAAATTTTCCCGAAATCGACACCCAGGTATCGATAAATCAAACTTCTATAATCGAAAGCAAAATTTTAAGCGGCGCCCTTGACTTCGCTTTTATTCAAGGCAAGCCGTCAGACCCGAATATCAAATCAAAGCTTGTTGACTGCAACACTCTTATCGCCGTTTGCGGTAAAAAATACGATATGCCCGATACGGTGAGCCTTAAAGAGCTTTGCAAATATGATTTACTGCTTCGAGAGGACGAAAGTGTATCGCGTGAATTTTTGGACCATATTTTCGCCCTTGAAAACATCGTTGTGGCTCCCGTTATGGAATCAATCAGTAACCAAGCGCTTATCTCTGCCACTGTGCAAAACCTTGGTGTTACGGTTTTGCCCGAATCACTTCTGAAAAGACAGCTTGAAAATGGCGGGCTTAGAAAAATCGCCGTTTCGGACTATGAATTTACCCGTAACTCTTATCTTATTTACCATAAAAGCAAAACCTTTGGCTCGGTCAAAAAGGAGATTTTTGATTTTTGCTATAAAAACTATAAAAATACAAAAAACTAAAAAAGATACCCGATGGTATCTTTTTTAGTTCGTTTAGCGACAGTCGGAGTTTGCATTGTATTAATAGCGCATATACATTATATCATAAAACAAATAACAACTCTAAAATTAGCGGAAATTCCGCTAAAATTTGGATTTTTGTTTTTACTATGAATCTCTACTGATATTTCGTAGGGGAGGCGTTTCGCCTCCCGTTCGGTTTCATCTATGCCTGCGGGATGGGAAACCCCTCCCCTACAATATTTCTTGTAATTCCAAGTTATCTATTATCTGACGGCAAAAAAGACCACCGAAAAAATCGGTGGTCTTATATTTTGTCGTTTTAGTACACACATCATCGGCGCCTTGACGGTTTTACCGTCATTGACAATGTGAGTACTAAAATCAGAGAAATTAGATTAACTCGATGATAGCCATTTCAGCAGCATCACCGCGACGGGGAGCAGTCTTAACGATTCTGCAGTAACCGTCGTTTACATCCTTATACTTAGGAGCGATTTCGTTGAACAACTTACGAACAACATCGTCCTTTGTAATGAATGCAAAAGCCTGACGCTTATTGTGAAGTGTATCTTCTTTAGCGAGTGTAATGTACTTCTCTGCCATAGCTCTAACTTCCTTAGCGCGAGTTACGGTAGTTTCGATCTTGCCGTTTTCGAGCAAGAAGGTTACCATTGCGCGAAGCATAGCTTTTCTATGGTCGCTGGTTCTTCCGAGTTTACGGGTACCTGGCATTTCAATTCACTCCTTAATCAAAGTGTTTTTATTCGTCTTCCTTTTTGAGTGTAAAGCCAAATGAATTCAATTTAGCGATAACTTCTTCCAAGGATTTGCGGCCCAAGTTTCTTACCTTCATCATTTCCTCTTCGGACTTGTGGATAAGATCTTCAACCGTGTTAATTCCTGCACGCTTAAGGCAGTTAAAGCTACGTACAGACAAATCAAGTTCATCAATTGTTAAATCGAGAACCTTTTCCTTTTCGTTGTCACTCTTTTCAGCCATAATGCTTTCAGTTTCACTAACACCTTCTGCAAGGTCGAGGAACAATTCGAGGTGTTCCATCAAAATCTTAGCAGACATTGAAACTGCTTCATCAGCTCGAAGTGAGCCGTCGGTCCAAACTTCCAAGGTGAGCTTGCCCTTATCGGTAACATTACCAACACGGGTATTATCAACACCGAAGTTTGCTTTAAGCACAGGTGTGTAGATAGAGTCAACAGGAATCATATCGATTACATTCTGGCTTGACTTATTCTGGTCAGCCGAAACATAACCTCTGCCTCTGTCAAGTGTCATTTCCATATTGAGCTTAGCGTCTTCGCCAAGTGTCGCAATATGCATGTCGGGATTCAGAATCTCTACCTCTGAATCGGCTTTAATCGAAGCGGCGGTAACCACACAGGGACCTTCTGCTTCAATATAAATTTTCTTCGCTGTGTCAGCATGAAGCTTTGCAATAAGACCCTTGATATTAAGGATGATTTCAGTAACATCTTCCTTAACGCCGGGGATTGTTGAAAACTCATGCACTACACCGTCAATCTTAACGCCTGTTACTGCAACACCAGGGAGAATGGAAAGAAGAACTCTTCTCATGCTGTTGCCGAGTGTTGTAGCATAACCGCGTTCCAACGGTTCCATAACGAATTTACCGTATTTTCCGTCAGGAGTACTTTCAACGGTATCAATTCTGGGCTTTTCAATTTCTATCATTTAAAAGCTCCGTTTCTCCGTACCGTAAATTTTTGATATCACAGCGCCTCGTACGGTAAAGCGCTATGAGAATTCTAATTATTATTTAGAATAGAATTCGACAATGAGCTGTTCTTCAACAGGAGCATCAATCTGATCTCTGTTGGGAAGAGCGATAACCTTAGCGATCAACTGATCGCGGTTAACATCAATCCACTGCGGAACAGGTCTTGCGCTGTTAGCTTCAACAACGGCTTTGATCTTTTCGCTGCCGCGGCTCTTTTCGCAAATTGTTACAACATCGCCTGCTTTGAGAAGATAAGAAGCAATGTCAACACGAGCACCGTTAACTTCGAAGTGACCGTGGCCAACAAGCTGTCTTGCTTCTGCACGAGATGATGCAAAACCTACTCTGTAAACTACATTGTCAAGACGGCTTTCAAGAATTCTAAGAAGGTTATCACCAGTGATACCCTGCTTTCTTTCAGCA
>JAZNLE010000066.1:0-4320 GCA_045578885.1 Acutalibacteraceae bacterium
AGTTGTTTCCTGAGCATAATATCCGTCTCGTTGCGGTGTCGGACAACGTAGATACCGCAGAAGGCGAAAATGAAATGACACCTATAAGGAATCTATTCAACGAGTGGTACTCAAGAGATATCAGCAAGAAGCGCCGTATCAGCAACAAGATAAAGGGTAGCTCGGGCATTCCGTTAGGTCCTGCACCTTATGGCTATATTAAATCTCCGGACAACCCTCACAAGTGGATAATTGATCCCGAAGCAGCGACAGTTGTGCGAAGAATCTTCTCAATGGCTATGGATGGAAAAGGTAGCGAACAAATTGCAACGGTATTAACTGAAGAAAAGATATTAACACCAACCGAATATGCAAAAGCAAAAGGAATTCGTAAATCAAGTTCAAAAACAAATCCCGATCCTTACTTTTGGAATAAGTCCACGGTGAATAATATGCTTTGCCATCAAGAATACTGCGGTGATGTAATCAACTTCAAAACCTACTCCATATCCTACAAAAATAAAAAAAGACACGAGAACAGTCCTGAAAATATGATGGTATTCAAGGATGTTCACGAGCCGATTATTGAAAGAGCAACCTTTGAGAAGACACAGCTAATGCGAAAGTCCACACGAAAAAAACCAATGAAAAACGGTGAGCATAGTTTGTTTTCGGGATTGCTTAAATGTGCCGACTGTGGAAGAACATTACATTACCATTTTAATCAAGGAAATCCTGATATTAAGTATTTTAACTGTCCGGGGTATAACCAAGGCAAACGCAAGGTTTGTCCATCAACACATTACATTCGTGTGGATTTCTTAGAAAAAGTAGTTCTTGCAGAGATACGGAGGCTTATAAAGTTTGCATTAAAGCACGAGGATGAGTTTATAAAGGTTGTTGGAGAGTACTCAAAGGAAAACTTTAAGATTGAACAAGAAGGCTACCAGAGTGAATTAAAACGACTTACCAATCGTGATAAAGAGCTTGACCGTATCATTGAGAATCTTTACGAGGACAATCTTAACGGAAAGATTACCGACGAACGCTTTCAGAAGATGACTTCAAGCTATGAAGTTAAGCAAAAAGAGATATCCGAAAGAATGATAAAACTTCGTGAAAAGTTGGATGCAATTGAACAAAAAACCTTAACAACCGAGGATTTTATTACATCGATAAAGAAGTTTGCGAGGAGGAAAAAGGTAACTGCCGGAATGTTAAATGAACTGATAGAGTATATTGAAGTGCATCACGCAGAACGTATTGACGGAGTGAAAACACAGAAACTTGTAATTCACTACAACTGTGCAGGAGTAATTAATGTTCCCGAAGATGCGCCGATAGATACTCCCGAAGTTCAGGTGCAAACCCGAAAGGGTGTTAGCGTTAACTACCAACCGACAACAGCATAAACTAATCACAAAGAAATGGGCATAAAAAATGAGTGTTCTTAAAGGACTTTTAAAATCCTATAAGAACACTCAGATTGGTCCGAGTGACAGGACTTGAACCTGCGGCCTCTTGACCCCCAGTCAAGCGCGCTACCAGCTGCGCCACACCCGGAAATATTAAAATTTAAGTTGTTATCCTGAAATAACTTTCAGTGGATTTTACGCGCGCTACGCTTACTCTTGCGGTGCCCGAAAAAATTTTCGTCTTGGGGCGACGAATTTTTTCGACCGCTGCGCCTTTTCGTTCTCCCTCAATCTTCCGCAGGAAGCGGTCGAACTCAAAGCTACCAGCTGCGCCACACCCGGATAACTTGAAGTAATAAGTAAAAAGCAATAGTGAAGAAGTGGATGGTAACTTCTCACGCGCAAGTACTATTATACCATTAAATTTTAATTTGTCAATAGAAAAAAGGTTGCCTTTTTTAAAAAAATCAAGGCAACCCTTTAATTTTTAAAAATTAGTCAGCAAATCCCGATTCAACTAATGCTACAAGACCGTCAAGCGCTTCTTTTTCGTCAGAACCGTCAACAATAATCTTGATTGTAGTACCGCCAACGATACCGAGAGAAAGAACACCCAAAAGGCTCTTTGCATTAACCTTTCTTTCGTCCTTTTCAACCCAGATTGAAGACTTGAATTCGTTAGCCTTCTGGATGAAGAAAGTAGCGGGACGAGCATGTAAACCTACTTGATTGTGAATAACAACATCTTTAACGCACATTATAAAAATCTCCTTATCGGTAAATGGTGTTTTTGTTTACAATGTTATTATACCACATTTAATGCGATAGTCAATTATTTGTGAAAAAGTTCTAATATTTATCCAACAATTTGAAGTTTGAGCGCCCTTGTTTTGTGCAATTTTATCACAAATTTAAAGTGTTTCTTCGAATTTTTTCAAAAGTTTCTTGTCTTTTTCGCCTAAATCCGTCTCTTTGAGCATATCGGGGCGCTTTTCCATCGTGATTTTTAGTGACTTACACCTGCGCCATTCCTCAATATTTTTATGGTTTCCCGACAGCAAAACCGCGGGCACTTCCCTGCCCATCCATTCAGGAGGGCGGGTATATTGCGGATATTCTAAGAGTCCGTCAAAATGGCTTTCCTCACTAAAGCAAAGCTCGTCCGACAAGACACCGGGAAGCATACGGCAAACCGCGTCTGCCACCGCCAATGCAGGCAGTTCTCCGCCTGTCAGCACAAAATCGCCGATTGAAATTTCCTCGTCAACAATCTCTTCAATAACGCGCTCGTCAACGCCCTCGTAATGACCACAAAGCAGTACAAGGCGGTCCAACTTCGAAAGTTTTACAGCCTTTTGCTGATTAAAGGTTTTTCCCTTTGGCGACAAGTAAACCAGATGTGGCTTCTCCTCGCCCTCGTTATAAAGGCTCCTATAAGCATTATAAATCGGCTGGGCCGCCATAACCATACCCATTCCGCCACCGTATGGCGTATCATCAACCTTGTTATGCTTATTATTAGCATAATCACGGATATTTGTGCAAACAATCTCGACCTTACCCGCCTTCTGCGCTCTACCGATTATGCTTTCGTTCATAACCGTTTCGCACATTTCGGGGAAAAGGGTTAATATATCAATCCTCATCGTCAAAAATCCCTTTCAGTGGCCTTATAACCGCCTTTTCGTCGTCGATATCAACCGAAACCAACACATCGTCGATAGCAGGGATGAGGTACTCCCTGCCGTCTTTTTTAATATGCCAGACATCGTTAGCGCCCGTCTGCGAAACATCGCTGATTTCGCCCAAAAGGGCATCTGTGTCAGCATCATAAACCGCAAGACCTATCAAGTCGGTTATAAAATATCTGCCCTCGGGGAGTTTAACATCCTTACGGTCAATATAAAGCACGGTATTACGAAAGCTCTCGGCGTGCTCGATAGTTTCAACACCCTTAAATGCCACCAATGATATATTGCCGTGGGGTTGCACCTTTAAAACGGTCAGCTTGTCACCGCCGTTTTCATTTGTATATAAATATTTAAAAGACTTAAGAAAATCGGGACTGTCTGCCCAGACCTGAACGCGTGTCATACCCTTGACACCGTGAGTACCCACGATTTTTCCTACCTCAAGATATCTTTTTTTCATAATTTCTCCTAAGTAAATACCCCCAACGCTGTGGGGGTATAGTTCACTTTAGTCAATTTCAACCGCAACCTGAACGCCTGCTTTATTAGCAGCGGCGCGCATTACTGTGCGGATAGCCTTAGCAATTCTGCCCTGCTTGCCGATAACACGGCCAACATCATTCTGAGCTACCTGCAAATGAAAAACAATAACGCCTTCTTGGTTGGGTTCTTCAACTACTTTTACTTCGCTCGGGTTTTCAACAAGTCCCGAAGCGATAGAAACCAATAAATCTTTCATTTTTTACCTCACAAAAGTTTAACTATTAAAGAACACCGTTCTTTTTAAGTAAAGCTTTAACTGTATCGGTAGGTTGAGCACCGTTAGCAATCCATTTCTTAGCCTTTTCGCTGTCGATATTTACTGCTGCAGGGTCCTTAGTGGGATCGTAAGTACCGATTTCTTCGATAAAACGACCGTCACGGGGGAATCTTGAATCAGCAACAACTACACGGTAGAAAGGAGCACGCTTAGCACCCATACGACGAAGTCTGATTTTAACTGCCATTTACTACACCTCCAAAATAAGTTATATGTTTAAAGATTTTTTATCTTAAAAACCAAATCCACCGGGCATTCCGGGCATACCACCCATATTACCCATTTTGCGCATCATATTGCGTTTACCGCCCTTAGAGTTCATTTGCTTGAACATCTTTTTCATTTGCTCATACTGTTTCATAAGTCTGTTAACCTCTTCAACAGTAACTCCTGCGCCTGCGGCGATACGCTTACG
>JAZNLE010000067.1:0-2916 GCA_045578885.1 Acutalibacteraceae bacterium
GAAGCGTGAATACCCTCCCATTGCCAAGGGTCAACATCCCAGTTGATAACCTGTCTTGCAGGGCAGTCCAATATATTGTCGGTAAATGTAGTGCTCTTTACACTGTCCATACCATCGGTGTGCGCACGAATACAACCTTCAATACCGCGGATTTTACCTTCAACAGTGGTAGTGCCCCAACCCATGCTTGTAAAGCGCATAAGATTGCCTTCCATTTTGAAGTTTTCGAGGGTAGCATCTTCTCTATCAAAAAATTCAATATCACAGTTGTTGTATTCAAAAAGATTATGTGAATAATTGATATTTTTATAGTCGTAACGCATATTGTTTTTTTTGCAATAACCTTGCCATGAAATAGCCGAATCGAAGGTTTGGTAAATCCAGCAGTTTTCTACTGTGAAATCGGCACCGCCGAGCCATGTGGAAAAAGCATTGCCAAGTCTTACAGGACCGCCTTCGCAGCCGCCAACCCAACCTGATACACAGTTAGTAAAGGTAATGCCGTGATTTTTACCGTAAGAGTATGTGGGGAAGAAGAAGTATTTGAAACAAAGGTTATCAAAAACATTATCATGGTCATTTTCAGACATACTAAGTCCCATAATATTGGAAATAATTTCAATAGAAGAGAAAACATCCGAAGGGTTACCGCGGTCGCAGTAAATGTAAATCTTTTTATAGTATTTATTGAAGAAGAAGTGTTCGTTTTCAGTAAGGTCTTCAAGCTTCCACTTATAAACGCCGACATATTCTCCGTCATCAAAAATAATGCCACCTATACGCTCGTTATAGCAGTTGCTTTCCCATATATTAGGGTTAGATGTTTGTCTCCAAATTGCCTTTGCATAGTTCTTCCAAGAACCGTATAGGTTTGGCTTTTCGCCTTCGCCGTATGAACCGTATATAACACCATTAACAGTGTTTAATTGGGTTGTAAAGCGGAAGGTAGAACCGCGTTCAAAGAGCAGTGCGTCACCGTCTTTTAAAGGTAAAAGATCTATCGCATCAAGACTTTTTATAGCAGTTTCAGGGGATAGACCGTCATTACAGTCACAGCCGTTATTTGAAATGTAGTACTTTGTACCTTTTATTTCGTAAATTTCTTCGGTGTTGGGGGTGTTTAAGATTTTTTTACGCATAATTTCGGCCTCTTTGTCAAAAAAGCCTTTGTGGTTAAAGTTTGTTTTCATAAAATACCTCCGTTGCCCTTAATTTTATAATCAAAAGGGTATGCTATAGCATTTTTTTGCATTATAGCATACGTCTATTTTAATTGCAAGCATAAAACCGCATTTATAATGAAAATTTTAAAAATAAATATATATTATATAAAATAAATTGACACAAAGCTCGATTTTGAGTATAATGCTCTTTATGAAGATTGGGAATATAGAAATTAAAGGATATGCTGCTCTCGCGCCTATGGCAGGTGTTGCCGACAGGGCTATGAGAGAAATATGTATAAGTCACGGAGCAGGGTTTACTGTGGGCGAGCTTACAAGCTCTAAAGGTGTGTCGCTTGGCGATAAAAAATCCTTTAGTCTGTTAACCTGCTCGGATGCGGAAAAGCCCACCGCCTCGCAGTTGTTTGGTCGCGATCCTGAAACTATGGCAGAAGCGGCGAAAATGGCGATAGAGTTTAGCCCTGATTTTATCGATATAAATATGGGCTGTCCTGCACCAAAGGTTGCGGGAAATCTTTGCGGAAGCGCACTTATGCGTGATGTCGACTTGGCGGAAAGAATAGTCAAAGCGGTGGTTGAGGCTGTTGATATCCCTGTGACTGTCAAAATGCGGACAGGCTGGGATAGTGACAGCATCAACGCACCTGAGCTTGCAAAACGTTGTGAAAATGCGGGGGCGATGATGATAACAGTTCACGGTAGAACCCGTAAGCAAATGTATGCTCCCGGTATGGATTACAAGACCATAGCCGAGGTCAAAAAGGCGGTTAAAATTCCCGTTGTGGCAAACGGCGATGTTGCAAGCGGTGAATCGGCAAAATTTATGTACGAAACGACGGGCTGCGACTATGTAATGGTAGGCCGTGCCGCGCAGGGAAACCCTTTTATTTTTGAAGAAATAAACTCTTATATGAGTGGGAAAGATTATGTACCGCCTACGCTGGAAGAAAAGTTCAAAGTTTTGTTAAGCCAAGTGGAGCTTATGAAAAAATATAAAAACGAGCGTGTGGCAATTTTAGAATCGCGTAAGCACACCGCTTGGTATATGACAGGGCTTCGGGGAGCGGCAAATATCCGCCGAATGTGCGGTGAAATATCCTCTGTTTCCGATATTGAAAGAATAATTGAATTTGCCCTTGAACAAAACAAGGATTTGTGATAAAATTATCTGGTTGAAAGGAATGATATTATGTCAGGACATAGCAAATGGAGTAATATTAAAAGAAAAAAGGAAAAAACTGACGCCGCTAAAGCCAAGGTTTTCACTAAAATAGGTAGAGAAATTGCCGTTGTTGTAAAACAGGGCGGTGCTAACCCGAATGAAAATAGCAAATTAAAGGATGTTATCGCAAAAGCAAAGGCGGCTAATGTTCCTAATGATAATATTGAAAGAATTATCAAAAAAGCGGCGGGCGAGGGCGATAACACTAATTATGAAGAATTAGTATATGAGGGCTACGGTCCTTGCGGTGTTGCCGTTGTAGTTGAAACTCTTACCGATAACCGCAACCGTACTGCAGGTGAAATGCGTCACTATTTCGATAAGTGCGGCGGTAATCTCGGTCAGTCTGGCTCGGTAACATTTATGTTTGACCGCAAGGGTATGATAGTTATTGAAGCCGATGGTTTAGAAGAAGATACCGTTATGGAAGACGCTCTCGAAGCAGGCGCTGAAGATTTTGAGTTTGACGGCGAGATTTTCGAAATCTCTACCGAGCCTAATTCTTTAGGT
>JAZNLE010000068.1:0-3157 GCA_045578885.1 Acutalibacteraceae bacterium
TAGATATCGTCACGAACAAGACGCTCGTTAATAAGAACCGCGTCCTCGTAGTTATAACCTTCCCAGGTCATAAAGCCGATAAGCGCATTTCTACCAAGTGAAATTTCGCCGTTAGAAGTAGCAGGACCGTCAGCGATAACCTGTTTTTCAGTGACCTTTTCGCCGAGTTCTACAACAGGCTTCTGGTTGATACAGGTACCGTGGTTAGAACGCAAGAACTTAATAAGGTTATATTCGTCAATTTCACCGTTTTTAGCGCGGATTTTAATTGTATCTGCCGAAACGTAGGTAACTTCACCTGCACGTTTAGCAAGCACAACAACACCCGAGTCAACAGCGGCTTTGTATTCCATACCCGTAGCAACAAAGGGATTTTCGGGCTTTAAAAGCGGAACTGCCTGCTTCTGCATGTTCGAGCCCATGAGCGCACGGTTGGTATCGTCGTTTTCAAGGAAGGGAATCATTGCAGTAGCAACAGAAACTACCATCTTAGGCGAAACGTCCATAAATTCAGCACGGTTGGCTTCAACTTCAACGAAGCTGTCACGGAAACGGGCATTAACCTTCTTGCTTGCGAAGTAGCCGTTTTCGTCCAACGGTTCGTTAGCCTGTGCTACAACGTAATCGTCCTCTTCGTCAGCGGTCATATAAACCACTTCGTCAAGCACCTTGCCGTTCTCTACCTTGCGGAAAGGAGTTTCGATAAAGCCATACTTGTTAATCTTAGCAAATGTAGCAAGATATGAGATAAGACCGATGTTAGGACCTTCAGGGGTTTCAATCGGACACATACGGCCGTAGTGTGTGTAGTGAACGTCACGAACTTCGAACGAAGCGCGGTCTCTTGACAGACCACCAGGGCCTAATGCTGACAAACGGCGCTTGTGGGTAAGTTCTGACAAGGGGTTGGTCTGGTCCATAAACTGTGAAAGCGGTGAAGAACCGAAAAATTCTTTAATAGCTGCCACAACAGGACGGATATTTATAAGGAACTGAGGCGTGATATTTTCAGCATCCTGAGCCTGCAAGGTCATCTTTTCGCGAACAACTCTTTCCATACGGGAAATACCGATACGGAACTGGTTCTGCAAAAGCTCGCCTACCGAACGGATACGGCGGTTGCCCAAGTGGTCGATATCGTCAACAGTGCCAACATTGTGAGGAAGTCCTAAGAAATAGCTGATTGAAGCGAAAATATCGTCAATACAGATGCTCTTTGGGATAAGGTCATCGCAGTTTTCGAGAATTGCTTCTTTGAGCTCTTCCTTGCTTTCGCACTTCTCGAGCAATTCCTTTAATACATTTAAAGAAACCTGTTCGTTAATGCCAAGGTCATCAAGCTCTGCCAATTCTTCGGCTGTGAAATCTGTAAAGTCAGCAAGGTTTACCATTCCGCTTGAGAGAACCTTAACCTCGCTTACATTACCCTCGTAATCAGTAACATTAACATATACATTATTAACGCCCTTAGTTTCGATAAGGCTTGCCAATTCCTTGGTAACGGTGGTATCGGCATCGCCCAAAATTTCACCTGTGAGAGGATCAATAACAGGACGCGACAAAACAGCACCAACAATACGAGCGCCGATGCTTAACTTTTTATTATATTTATATCTGCCCACGCGGGAAATGTCGTAACGGTGGGGGTCGAAGAACAACTGCTCAATATAATTCTGAGCGCCTTCAACTGTTACGGGTTCGCTCGGGCGAAGCTTCTTATAAACCTCAACAAGAGCCTCTTCTACCGACTTTGTATCGTCAACATCCAAGGTTGCCGCCAAACGCTCGTCCTCACCAAAGAGTTCTCTAATCTGGTCATTGGTAGCGATACCTAATGAACGGATAAAGGTTGTAAGTGGAAGCTTGCGGTTCTTATCTATTCGTACATAAAGCACATCGTTAACCGAGGTTTCATATTCAAGCCATGCACCGCGGTTAGGAATAATAGTAGAGGAATATAATCTCTTACCGGTTTTTTCGTCAATCTTTACGGCATAATATACACCGGGAGAACGAACTAACTGCGAAACAACAGCACGCTCAGCGCCGTTGATAACAAATGTGCCCGACTCGGTCATAATCGGGAAATCACCCATTGAAACTTCGCTTTCTTTAATTTCGCCGGTTTCATTGTTCACAAGACGCGCAGTAACACGCAAGGGAGCAGCGTATGTTGCATCTCTTGCCTTACATTCGGTAACGTCATACTTCGGTTTTTCGTCAAAACGGTAGTCAACAAAGCTCAACTGCAGATTTCCGCTATAGTCGGTTATAGCCGACATATCTCTGAAAACTTCCTTTAAGCCTTCGGTGACAAACCACTTGTACGAATCCTTCTGGATTTCAATGAGGTTAGGCATATCAATGACTTCATTGATTTTAGAAAAAGTCTGTCTTTGGTTCTTGCCCAACGCAACCGGTTTTACCATTGAAGTTGATTCCATAGGTATTAAATCACTCCTCTGTAAATTTTACGGCAAATATATGCCGAAACAGTGACAAAAAAGAGAAAAAATGTGCTTTTTTTCAAAATATGTTACCACCTTTAATTTTGAAAAGAATGCACATTCCCCCATCTTCATTAGTAATTTACAATTATATACCAAAAAAATTTTTAAGTCAAGCACTTTTTCCAAAAAATTCTTAAATTTCTTAAAAAACTTAAAATCGAGCTGATTTATAGGGAATTAATGATATAAAAAGAGATTACCGCGCTTACGCTCGCAATGACAAGCATTGTCAATTCAAATATATAATTTTTTCCATTCGCCAAGCGAACACATTTATTCCGCATTAAAAAACTCCGCTTTCGCGGAGTTTTGTTTTCTTATTCTTCTGGCATTTCCCAGTTATGCCAAACAGCCTGAACATCGTCATTTTCTTCAAGCATATCGATAAGCTTTTCCATTTTGACAACCATATCGCTGTCTTCAATAGTCGACATTGTCTGAGGTACATAAGCCACTTCGGCAGAGAGGAAATTATATCCCTTTTCTTCCAAAGCATCGCGAACGGCACCTAAAGAATTAGGCTCGGTAGAGATTTCGAAAATCTCGCCGTCAAACTCAAAATCTTCAGCGCCTGCTTCGAGAGCGTCTTCCATAACGGTATCTTCTTCTAAACCATCGGCTTCAATAACTATCATACCCTTGCGGTC
>JAZNLE010000069.1:0-2680 GCA_045578885.1 Acutalibacteraceae bacterium
CAACGAGACCTTTTTGCATTTCTTTTTCCTCCTTTGGTTATTGGTTGGATTTCTCCAACATGACCGTAAGTGTGAAACCGTCTACCTTAATATATATTAAAGCTTGATTTCGATTTCAACACCGGCGGGGAGCTCAAGACCTGTGAGAGCTTCAACAGTTTTGTTGGAAGGTCTGATTACGTCAATGAGCCTTTTGTGTGTTCTCATTTCGAACTGTTCGCGGCTGTCTTTATATTTGTGTACAGCGCGGATGATAGTTACGATTTCCTTTTCGGTGGGTAGCGGTACGGGACCTGATACTCTTGCACCTGTACGTTTAGCGGTTTCTACAATTTTCTCTGCAGACTGGTCTACAAGCGCGTGGTCGTAACCCTTGATTCGAATTCGAATTTTTTCTTTCACTGCCATGTGAAATTCGCCTCCTTTGATAGTTGGCGGGCAAAACTTACACCGCGCCGTGTTTTTCTTCACTGCGCAATATAAAACCGGCATTGCTGGGGTCACAGTCAATTCCGGACGGCAAATCGCTTTGCCGCTATACACAAGGTCGCAAGTTTCCTTATGTACTCCTTCTTCTTCGCCCGGTTTAAAATCGGACATACTCCGCAGAAATTTCCCCGATCGTGTCGGGCCACCTCCTGCATCAACGCATGTTTTACGCCATACTTTCACAGCGTACCTTGGTATAATACCACATATAAAAATAAAAATCAAGCCTTTTTTTAAAAAATTTTTCACCTTTTTTCGCATATTTAAAGGCTTCACAACATATTGTGTTATGCGCGAAAATATAACACAACCAAAAGGTTGACAAAATAAAAATATTTTTAAAATCTTGACAAACTTCTATCATTTTTTCAGAGTATGTGTAATATACTTTTATTACTGAATGTTAAAATGAAAGGTGACAGAATAATGAACGGTTTTTATCCCGAAGGAAAAATTTACAGGTCAGCAGAAAACAAAAGATGTATGTCAAGCCTTGCATCACTTGCCGACGCGCAGCTAAGAGAAACGGTGCTTGAAGCGCCTGTTATTATGTGCGACACCGAACACAACCTTATAGTAGATTTGGGTTGCGTGCGCGGAATTATCCCAAGAAGCGAGGGCGCGGTGGGCATCGACGACGGCTCCACCCGAGATATCGCCCTTATATCCCGAGTGGGCAGAACGGTCTGCTTTGTGGTAACCGCCTTTAAAACCGACGGAGCGGGAAAAACAGTGGCAATACTCTCCCGCCGTCGCGCACAGGAGCTTTGCCGTGAGTATATGCTCTCAACATTCCAAAACGGCGATATCATAGATGCCAAGATAACCCATCTCGAATCCTTTGGTGCGTTTTGTGATATCGGTTGCGGAAATATAGCCCTTTTGCCGATAGATGCCATCTCGGTTTCGCGCATATCCCACCCCAAAGACCGCTTCCAAGTCGGAGATAATATTAAAGCTATTATTAAATCGGTAGGCGAGGACGGAAAAATCACCCTCTCCCACAAGGAGCTTTTGGGCACTTGGGAAGAGAACGCCTGCGAATTTTCCGCAGGGCAGACCGTAACGGGTGTTATAAGAAGCGTTGAAGACTACGGCGTGTTTGTCGAAATCACCCCGAACCTTGCAGGTCTTGCCGAACCTAAAGAAAATGTTAGGGTAGGGCAACAAGCGAGTATCTATATAAAAAGTATTCTTCGGGATAAAATGAAGATTAAACTTATTATTATTGACAACTTTGATTCAAATTATTCACCCGAGATAAAATATTTTCTCACAAGCGGCAGGGTAGAAGAATGGGATTATTCACCCAAAGACTGCTACAAACGAATCGCAACTAAATTCTGTGGGTGATATATTATATATAATGTAAGCAAATATAATTACATTTGCTTTGCAACAGTATCCCACAATCATTTTTAACAAAATGACAGCCCCCTTTAGCCGAGGTGCGATAACGAAGTATTTATGTAGTGTGGCGGTACAGCGATAAGCTGTATCGTCATTCTGCGTTGTTAGCGGTTTTGCTCTTTTGCCTATAATTCCCACTCCTGCCTTTTTATAATCGTGATTTTTCTTCGTTACACACCTTTTTAAAGTGTGTAACCCACTATGACACTTTCACGGATGCTCCGTGCAAAGATGTCAGTGGGCTCTACGGGGTGGATAGGGCGTTGCCCCGTCATCTGCGGATGACTCCCCACAAAACGTAATCCGTTTTGCCGTTCTACCCGAATGTCGTTCCTGCTCCGGACTCTCACCGCAACGTCGCCTCGCTCGCTACGATTTAGACCAAAGGTCATCGCAAAATCATATCTCCATCGGACGGCTATTCAGTTGTCAAGGCGCTGTTACTTAATTTGAGAATGCTGTATTGCTATCTTTCTTTGAAGACAAAATAAAAAAGCCGATACATAGGTAGCACGAATAAGCGGGAGCACTGCTCTCGCTTAAATCCGATGTTCTATGTATCGACTTTGAAATTCAAAGACGGGACTGTATAATCAACCTTCTCTGCCAACAGACCAATGGCATTTGTGAAGGCGGTGGCATAAGCCACGAATGTTATGTTTTAACACATCTTCATATTAAGTTGTAAAATGCCGAAATTTCGACACATAACATTATAACAGAACAAACGTTCGTTTGTCAAGGGCTTTTTAAAATATTTTTGAAATGTCAAAACATATTA
>JAZNLE010000070.1:0-12191 GCA_045578885.1 Acutalibacteraceae bacterium
AAACTCGATAAAATCGGCTCGGGCGACCTTAACTGGACCGATACTATAGCAGATTTTTATAAGGATTTTGATAATTACTTCAGCAAGGCTGAAAATTCACTTGACGGCAAAAAGGTAAAGGTACCTGATATTGAATCTGATGTTGTATGTGAAAAATGCGGTAGAAAGATGGTTGTAAAATCGAGCCGTTTCGGCAAGTTCTTGGCTTGCCCCGGTTACCCCGAGTGTAAAAATACAAAGCCCGTACCCGAAGACGAGGTTACGCAGCCATGTCCCAAGTGCGGTGCAAAGCTTGTAAAGCGTATTTCCAAAAAAGGTAAAAAGTTCTACGGCTGTTCGAATTACCCTAAGTGTGACTTCGCGTCGCCCGGTATTCCTACAGGGGATATCTGTAAAGAATGCGGCGGATATATCATTAACGGAATCAGAGGCAGAAAATACTGTATGAATTCTGACTGTCCGTCAAGAGCAAATAGTAAAAAGGACAAATAAAAATGGAAAAAATTACCGTTATAGGCGGCGGTCTTGCAGGAACGGAAGCGGCTTTGCAGATTGCTAATATGGGTGTCAAGGTAGAGCTTATCGAAATGAAACCGCTAAAGCGTACACCCGCCCATAAAAGCGATAATTTAGCAGAGCTTGTCTGCTCAAATTCCTTAAAGGCTTCGCGCGTTGACTCTGCGGCAGGGCTTTTAAAGGAAGAAATGCGCCGTTTCGATTCGGTTTGTATGAAAGCGGCTGAAAGCTGTTCGGTTGCGGCAGGCGGTGCTTTAGCGGTTGACCGTGACATCTTTTCCCATTATATTACAAATGCGGTTAAAAACCACCCAAATATCACAATCAAAAATGAGATTGTAAACGAGATTTCAAAAGAGGGTATAACCGTCGTAGCGACAGGACCTCTCACAGACGGCGGTCTTGCCGAAGAAATAGCAAGGCTTTGCGAAAGTGATAACTTAAGTTTTTACGATGCGGCGGCACCTATTGTCACAAAGGAAAGCGTTGATTTTGATTCGGCATTCTTTGCCTCTCGTTACGGTAAGGGTACTGACGATTATATCAACTGCCCCTTAAACAAAGAGGAATATGAGCTTTTCCATAAAGAGCTTATAAATGCCGAAAGTGCGCTTTTGTCGGAATTTGATAAGCCAATCACGGTTTATGAAGGTTGTATGCCAATTGAAATTTTAGCAAAGCGCGGTGAGGATTCCATCCGCTTTGGCCCTTTAAAGCCCGTCGGTCTTCGTGACCCAAAGACAGGGCACAGACCTTGGGCTGTGGTACAGCTGAGGCGCGAGAATGCAGACGGCACACTTTACAATCTTGTCGGCTTTCAGACAAATTTGAAATTCCCCGAGCAGAAAAGAGTTTTTTCCCTTATTCCTGCTTTAAAAAATGCCGAATTTATGCGTTATGGCGTTATGCACCGAAATAGCTTTATAAATTCGCCAAAACTTTTGAATCCCGATTTATCATTAAAGAAATATCCCAATATTTTCTTTGCAGGTCAGCTTT
The DNA here is from genome assembly GCA_045578885.1 of Acutalibacteraceae bacterium. Lineage (GTDB taxonomy): Bacteria > Bacillota > Clostridia > Oscillospirales > Acutalibacteraceae > UBA737. The sequence goes on from JAZNLE010000070.1 coordinate 1,516, forward strand.
CGGGAGTTGAGGGGTATATGGAATCAGCAGGAAGCGGAATTATCGCAGGAATAAATGCGGTAAGAAAGCTTAAAGGTGAAGAACCGCTTGTGTTACCGAAGTTTACAATGATTGGCGCGTTACTCGGCTATATCACCGACCAAACGGTTGTAAATTTTCAACCTATGGGCGCAAATTTTGGCATATTACCCCCATTAGAAGAAAAAATACGTGATAAGAGAGAACGCTATATGGCTCTATCCCAGCGTTCACTCGAATATTTTAAAAATAAGGAGTAGAAAAATGCGAGTTGTAGTTGATGCTTTTGGCGGCGATAATGCACCTTTGGAAATTGTAAAGGGTGCGGCTTTAGCTTCAAATGAACTTAAAACTGAAATTACTCTCACAGGCAATAGAGAAATAATTGAACAAATTATTGAAGATAACAATTTAAACTTCTTTGGTGATTTGCAAATAGTACACTGTACTGATGTTATGGATATGCACGATGACCCGACAACCCTTTTAAAAGCACATAAAGAGTCTTCGATGGCTTTGGCGTTTAAGGAACTGGCTGAAGACCGCGCAGATGCCTTTGTATCTGCAGGCTCGACAGGTGCTGTCGTTGTCGGCGGTACGCTTGTTGTAAAGCGTATAAAGGGTATAAAACGCCCTGCGCTTGCGGGTATGATTCCCGCGCCCCAAGGTCACTATATGCTTATGGATATGGGCGCTAATGCTGAATGCCGTCCCGAAATGCTTTGTCAGTTCGGTATAATGGCAAGCGCATATTTAAAGGGTGTTGAGGGTAAGGAGAACGCTACTATCGGTCTTCTTAATATCGGCACAGAGGACTCTAAGGGCGGCGAGCTTCAAAAAGAGGCTTATAAGCTTCTCGAAGAAGCTCCCATAAACTTTGTCGGTAACATCGAATCACGCGAGATGCCTAAAGGTGTCTGTGACGCGGTTATTACCGACGGCTTTACTGGAAATATTGCCTTAAAGCTTATTGAAGGTACAGCAACTACATTCTTCAAATTAGTTAAAAACGCTTTGTATAAGAGCCTTAAGAATAAATTGGCGGCTTTGGTTATCAAGAAAGATTTGTACTCTTTGAAGAGTATGATGGATAGCTCCGAAGTCGGCGGCGCACCTCTTTTGGGTGTTAAAAAGACAGTTATTAAGGCGCACGGAAATTCTGATGCTAAGGCTATTAAAAATGCTATAAGACAGGCGGTTGTTTTCACCGAAACAGGTGTAATTGATAATATAACCGCAACCCTTTCACAGATTAAGGAATAAGGATTAAATTATAATGGAAGTTTTACAAAAAAAACTCGGTTACAAATTTAATAATATAAAACTGCTCGAAAATGCTTTAACCCATTCGTCCTACGCGAATGAGGTTCGAAACGGCACAACTTCAAACGAGCGCCTTGAATTTTTGGGCGACTCGGTTTTGTCGGTTATTGTGGCTGACTACCTTTTTTCGAACTTTAAAAGTATCCCCGAGGGCGATCTTACAAAGCTTCGTGCATCGCTTGTATGTGAGAAGTCGCTTTGTGCTTTTTCGCGTGAATTATCTTTAGGCAAGTTTTTGCTTTTAGGCAAAGGCGAAGAAAAGGGTGGCGGAAGAGAACGGGATTCTATTTTGGCTGATGCTTTTGAAGCGGTACTTGCCGCAATTTATCTTGACGGCGGTATGGAAGTAGCGCGTGAGCATGTTCTCCGATTTGTACTTCCCGAGCTTGAAAACAAGGACGATGAGGTTTTCAAGGATTATAAAACCGCTTTACAGGAGATTATTCAGCGCAATCCTGAAGAATCAGTAACATATATTCTCAAAAGCGAGAGCGGACCTGACCATAATAAAGTTTTTGAAGTTGAGGTTCACCTTAATTCCAATGTGATAGGCGTTGGTAAGGGAAAAAATAAAAAACAGGCAGAACAAATGGCGGCTAAACAGGCGCTCGAGCTGATGGGTGCTAAAATATGAGTGATAAACATTCTAATATTTCGATTTTTGTGCCGCATATCGGTTGCCCAAATAAGTGTAGTTTCTGTAATCAGCGTTACATTACAGGCACTTGCAAAGCACCCAATGCCGATGATGTTGAGCAAGCTGTAATTACCGCGGTAAAATCGAAAAAGTATAACCCTAAAACCACAGAAATTGCTTTCTTCGGCGGAAGCTTTACTGCGATTAACCGTACTTATATGTTGTCCCTTTTGGAAGCAGCATCCTCATTTGTTAAAATCGGTCTTGTTAAGGGAATCCGTATTTCCACCCGTCCCGATGCTATTGATGACGAGATTTTGCTTCTTTTAAAGGAGCATAATGTAACCGCTATTGAACTCGGCGCGCAGTCGTTTAACAACCATGTCTTGAAAATGAACAACCGCGGTCATACCGCGCGTGATATAGAAGTCGCGTCAGCGCTTATCCGAAAGCACGGCTTTGAGCTTGGTCTTCAGATTATGACAGGTCTTTATGCTGACGATAATGAATCTTTGGAGCGTACCGCTAAAAAGATTATTGAAATAAAGCCCGATACAGTTCGCATTTATCCCACAATCGTTTTAAATGATACCGATTTGGCGGCGCTTTATCTCGATGGCAAGTACAGTCCACAAACCCTTGCAGATGCGGTTAAAATTTGCACAAAGCTTTATTTGATGCTCACTAAAGAGGGAATAAATGTTATAAGACTCGGTCTTCATTCGATTGAAGACGGTGCATATTTGGCAGGACCTTGGCATCCTGCTTTCAGTGAGTTGTGCCAGTCACAGATAATGCTCACAAAGGTTTTAACCCACCTTTTCGACAAAGGCGAATATATAATCTTTGTCGGCAAAAGCGATGTTTCAAAAATGACAGGTCAGAAAAAATCAAACCTCAAATACCTTAAATCCCGCGGTTTTGACTGCAAGGTTAAGGTTGATGAGAGTTTAGGAGATTTAAAATTCAGGATAGAAAGGAAAGTGTTATAATTGCTTTTAAGTTCGATTGAAATTCAGGGCTTTAAGTCCTTTGCGGATAAGACAGTTTTGAAATTCGGCAAGGGTATTACTGCAGTTGTAGGCCCTAACGGAAGCGGTAAAAGTAATATTTCCGATGCTGTGCGTTGGGTTCTCGGTGAACAGTCAACCAAGAGCCTTCGCGGTCAGTCGATGGAAGATGTTATCTTCGGCGGTACCGAAACACGCCGTCCTCACGGCTTTTGCGAAGTAACCCTTAACATCAATAACACCGACCGTTCTTTGAATTTTGATAACGATTTTGTTGCTATTACCCGTAGATATTACCGCTCGCACGAGAGCGAATACGCTATAAACAATGTATCTGTCCGCCTAAAAGACATTCACGAACTGTTTATGGATACAGGTCTTGGCCGTGACGGTTATTCAATGATTGGTCAGGGTAAGATTGATAATATTATTTCTTCAAAATCGGGTGAACGCCGCGACATTTTCGAAGAAGCGGCAGGTATTTCGAAATACCGCTACAGAAAGTTAGAGGCTGAAAGAAAACTCACCGCCGCAGAGGATAATCTTTTGCGTTTACACGATATTGTAGACGAATTGGAGTCACGCGTCGGTCCTTTGGCAGAGCAGAGTAAAAAGGCGGAAAAGTTTTTGGAGTTAGCTTCCAAAAAGAAAGAACTCGAAATTGGTCTTTGGCTTTATACTCACAATAACTCTAAAGAACTTTTGCGTGCGCAGGAAAGCAAGATTGCGGCAGCACAGCTTTCTTACCGCGAGATTGAGCAGGCTTTAGAAGAGTTTGACCGCAAGACCGAGCAAAACACTTCACTCTTTGCAAAACTCACTTCAAGTATCGAAGGTGAGCGCCTTAGCATTTCTTCTTTTAATGAAGAAATCGTTAAAGCCGAGGGTGTTATCACCGTTTTAAATAACGATATTGCGCATAATAACGAGTCTATTGAACGACTTACAGAAGAGAAGAACGCCATGAGCCTTTCGGATAGCTCGGCCTTGGCAGAGATTGAAAGTCTTAAGGTTTTGGCCGACGAAAAGGCAAGGGAAAAGGCAGAACTCGAAGAAAAACTGCACGCTCTTGAAAGCGAACTTTCGGAATTATTGACCGATTCTGACAGTATAAGCCGAAAGATTGAAAATCAGATAAGAGAACTCAACATTTTATCGGCTTCCAGCGCGGATATGAGAGTAAAACTCGTTACTGCTGATACTTCTATCGAAGAAATTACCGCGCGCGACAATGTTTTGGTAGAACTTATAGCCGTACGCGAAAACGAAATTTCAGCGCTTGATAAAGAGTATAGCGATACAGATTTATTGCTTAAAAATATCGAAGAAAATGCCCAGAGTATTCAAAATTCTCTAAAGGGATATGAACTTCGTCTTTCGAGCAAGCGCGAGTCGGCTGACAGATTAAAAGCCGAGCTTGATAGTATGAAGCTTGATATTGAGGCTAAAAAACGCCGTATTCAGATTTTGCGCGATTTAGAAAACAATATGGAAGGCTTTGCGCATTCGGTTAAATTCGTAATGAGCAAGGCGGAAACGGGATTACTTCGCGGTATCTGCGGTCCTGTATCAAAGCTTATAAATGTTGAAAATAAATATTCTACCGCTATTGAAGCGGCGCTATCAAACGCTATTCAGAATATTATTACCGATACCGAAAGCGATGCAAAACAAGCCATTAACTTCCTTAAAAACAATAAGGGTGGCAGAGCGACTTTCCTGCCTGTTGCCACAATTAAGTCGCGTGAATTTAAAGAACACGGCTTTGAGGATATGGACGGCTACATCGGTATTGCGAGCGACCTTATTTCTTGCGATAAAAAATATACCGAGATTGTAAAATATCTTTTGGGTGCGGTTATCGTGGCAGAGGATATTGACTATGCAACCGCTATTGCTAAAAAGCAGGGCTATCGTGTAAAGGTTGTAACCCTTGACGGTCAGGTTGTAAACTCGGGCGGTTCGCTTACAGGCGGTTCTGTTACTAAAAATGCAGGACTTTTGAGCCGTGCTAACGATATTAAGGGAATCGAAGCCGAAGTAAAGGCTTTGGAAGAAAAACTCGGCGATAAGGAAAGTAAACTAACCGAAGCCGAAAACGCTGTCGGCGAAGTTTTGGCTGACATTACGGCTTTGCAGGCAGACCTTACAAACGCTAACGAGGATAAAATCAGAGCTATTGCAGAGGTTAAGCGTATAGAAGATTTGCGCGTGAACGCAAATGCAACGCTTAATGACCTTAAGGCTGAACAGACATCTAATAAGCAAAAGGTTGAAAGTCTTAAATCAGCCTCGGTAGAATCTGCAAAGGAAATTGCCGAGCTTGAGGCAAAGAAAAACGCTATTCAGTCCGAAATTGATAAAATGACTGGTGGCAGAGATAACCTCAACGCTACAAGAGAAAGTTTGACTAATGATATTACCTCATTAAAGCTTTCTGTTATCGAAATCGGCAAGGATATTGAGTCGGTACTTAATAATGCCGAAAACCTTAACAAAACAATAACCGACCGCGCAGAGCGTAATACCGCTATCGACAGCGAAATTGCGGCTTTACAGTTTAAAAATGAGAATTTAAAAACTGAAATTGAAACCGCAAAAGACGGTATCGAAGAGTTTAGAAACAAAATCGAAGACAGCGAAAATAATATCAAAGACTTTATCGAACAGAGAAACCAAACCGAAAAATCGGGCGTTGAGCTTCGCAACAGCGAACGCGAAAATACCTTACAGCGTGAGAAAATCGGTGGAGAATTAGCAAGACTTACCGAGCGCAAGGAAGTTATGATGCGCGAGTATGACGATGTTATCCGCCGTCTTTACGACGAGTATGAACTAACAAGAAGCGAAGCCGAAAAAATCGGCATAGAGATTGAAAATCCTACCGCTGCTAAAAAGGAATTAGCAGAAGTTAAGAACAAAATCAGAGGTCTTGGCAATGTCAATGTTTCAGCGATTGAAGAGTACAAGGAAGTAAGCGAGCGCTATAACTTCTTATCTGAACAGATAAACGATGTCGAGGCTTCTCGCGCTCAACTTCACAAGCTTATTAATCAGTTGACAAGTCAAATGCAGGAAATCTTTACCGAGGGCTTCCAAAAAATCAGTCAGAACTTCTCAAAGACCTTTACCGAGCTTTTCGGCGGCGGTACGGCATCATTGAGCCTTTCCGACCCTGAAAACATACTCGAAAGCGGTATTGATATCAATGTCAAGCTTCCAGGTAAGAATGTACCGAGTCTTGACGGTCTTTCGGGTGGCGAAAAGGCGCTTATCGCTCTTTCAATTTACTTTGCGATTATGCGTGTTAACGCTCCGCCGTTCTGCTTCTTAGACGAGGTTGACACAGCACTTGACGATATCAATGTTGAACGCTTTGCAGAATATATGAAATCCTCCGAATTTGCAACACAGTTTATCTGCGTAACCCACAGACGCGGTACAATGGAAGCGGCCGATATGCTTTACGGTGTTACAATGCAGGAAAAGGGTATTACAAAGCTTTTGGAACTCAATGTTTCCGAGCTTGAAAAGAAATTACTTGAAACTAATTAGGTGATTTAATGGGTTTATTCAGTAAAATAAAGCAAGGTCTTCAAAAAACAAGGGCCTCGCTTTCAAACGGTGTAACAAGTATTATCAATTCCTTCACTAAAATTGACGAAGACTTGTTTGAAGAACTTGAAGAAATACTTGTTATGGCGGATATCGGTGTTAATACTGCTAACGAAATTTGCGATATACTGCGCCGTAAGATTAAGGAACAGGGCATTAAAGACCCGCAGGCGATAAAAGAACTTTTGAAAGAAATTATTGCCGAAATGTTGGGCGAAGATAAAGGACTAAAACTTGATACTAAGCCGTCGATAATCCTTGTTATCGGGGTAAACGGTGTCGGCAAGACCACAACTATCGGTAAATTGTCTTCGCAGTTAAAGGCTCAGGGTAAAAATGTCGTTCTGGGCGCGGCGGATACCTTCCGCGCAGCTGCTATTGACCAACTTGGTATTTGGGCCCAGCGTGCAGGTGTTACGATGGTTAAAAGCGTTGAGGGCACCGACCCTGCATCTGTTGTGTTTGATACCATCGCTTCGGCAAAATCAAAGGGCGCAGATGTTATTATTTGCGATACTGCGGGAAGACTTCATAATAAGAAAAATCTTATGGATGAGCTTGCAAAGATTTACCGTGTGATTTCCCGTGAGTTGCCTGATGCATCACTTGAAACTCTTTTGGTGCTTGATGCGGCAACGGGACAAAATGCTGTAAATCAAGCGCGTGAGTTTAAAAATGTTGCAGATATTACGGGTATCGTGCTTACAAAACTTGACGGTACCGCAAAGGGCGGCATCGTAATTCCTATTCATAACGAGCTTTCAATTCCTGTAAAATACATCGGCGTGGGTGAGGGTATTGACGATTTGCAACCCTTTGACGCCAAGGAATTTGTAGACGGAATTTTTGAAAACGGTGAATAATATGAAGATATTTATTGCAACAAAGAATGCTAAAAAACTTAAAGAATTAAAGCGTATTTTAGAGCCGATGGGCTATGAAGTTCTTTGTGAAAAGGATTTGGACAAGCCGTTTGCCGATGCAGTAGAAGACGGCACAACCTTTGAAGAAAACGCGCTTATCAAGGCTAAAAGCGGACTTTTACAGACAGGTTATATAAGCGTTGCCGACGATTCGGGAATTTGTGTTGATTATCTCGGCGGCGCACCCGGTATATACTCAGCGAGATATTCGGGTGGCAGTGACCAAGATAACAACAATAAACTACTTCGTGAACTCGAAAATGTTCCGATGGAAAAGCGAACCGCTTACTATGTTGCGGCAATCGCTTGTGTTTTCCCAGACGGCAGAGAGTTCACTGTCCGCGGCGAATGTCACGGGCATATTGCATTCTCCGAGCAAGAGGGCGAGGGCGGTTTCGGTTATGACCCTTTGTTTATTAGTGAAATCGGTCCTTTCTCACAGGTGACTGACGAGCAAAAGGACGCTGTAAGCCACCGCGGCAGAGCGCTTAAGAAATTTAAAGAAGAACTTAAGAAATATATTGAGGTAAAATAATGTTAAACAGTAGGCAAAGAGCACAGCTAAGAGGCTTGGCTAATGATTTTGAAACCATTTTACAGGTTGGTAAAATGGGGATAAGCGAAAATACTATAAAACAGGTGGACGACGCTTTGGAAGCGCGCGAGCTTATAAAGATGTCGGTTCTTGAAACCTGTCCGCTTTCTTCGCGTGAGGCGGCTGACGAACTATCAGCAAAAGTAAAAGCCGATGTTGTTCAGGTTATCGGCAGAAAGTTTATCCTCTACCGCGAAAGCAAAGAAAATAAAACTATTAAATTGGTGAAGTAATATGGGCTTTACGGCGATTTTCGGCGGCACCTTTAATCCTTTTCACAAAGGGCATTATGAAATGCTCGAAGCTTTGCAGAGTGACGATAGAATTGACGAAATATGGATTATGCCTGACAGAATTCCGCCCCACAAGGTGTGTGACTATATGGCAGAAGACGACGACCGCATAAAAATGTGCGAAATCGTGGCGGGCGAGTTTTCAAAAGCGAGCGTTTGTCTTGTGGAATTCGAGCGCGAGGGTAAAAGCTATACCTATGATACTATACTCGAACTGTCTTCACGCCATTGTGATAAAAACTTCATTTTTGTTTGTGGTGGGGATATGTTTGTCTATTTTCCGAAGTGGTATAGGTATGAAGATTTAATGAAGCTTTTGCCGTTTTATGTTTTCTCGCGTGTCGGCACCGAAAAAAGCGAATTTGACTCATATTTTAAAAAGTTTGAAAAAATGGGTATGAAGATTGTTTTGAACCAAAGTCCGATTTCTGATATTTCTTCGACACAGTTCAGAAATATTCAGAACCCCGAACTTTTACCCCAAAAAATATATGATTTTATTAAGGAAAGGGGTATTTATGATGTACGATAATTTTAAAAAGATATTGATGAGCCGACTTGACGAAAAAAGGTATTATCATTCGCTTTGTGTTGCTGACGAAGCTAAGCGATTGGCAGAGAAAATCGGTATTGATACCGAAAAAGCATACCTTGCAGGTCTGCTTCACGATGTTACAAAAAACGCAAGTAAGGAAGAACACTTGCAAATATTCTCACAGTTTGGTATAATTTTAAACGATATCGAAAAAAACGCCGCAAAGCTTTGGCACGCGATGTCGGGCGCGGCTTATATAGAGCATATTTTAGGGGTAAATGACCCCGAGATACTCGACGCGGTTCGTTACCACACCACCGCAAAAGAAGATATGTCACCGCTGGGTACAGTGCTTTACTTGGCAGACTTCACTTCTCGCGATCGCGATTACCCCGATGTAGATGTTATGCGAGAACTTGTGGATATATCTTTTAGCGAGGCTTTGGTATATGCTCTGCAATACACTATAAAAGATTTGGCAGATCAAAAACGAGCCATACACTTCGACACACTTAAAGCTTTTAATAAGGCTGTAATTACTTTGGAGGGAAAGAATTGAATTCATTTGAAATTTTGAAAATCGCCGCTAATGCGCTTAACAGCAAAAAGGCTAAGGAAATAAATGCTGTAAAGGTCGAAGACCTTACTGTTTTGTGCGAGTATTTTCTTATATGCACTGCAAACTCTTCGACACAACTTCGTGCTTTGACCGACGAGGTTGAAGAAAAATTGGAAGAAGCGGGACTTCGCCCCCATCATATCGAGGGTAAGGCTTCGGGCTGGATTGTCATAGACTACGGCTCGGTTGTGGTTCATATCTTCGGACGACAGGAGCGCGAATTTTACGCACTTGATAAAATGTGGGCTGATGCCGAAAGCGTCGACCTTGAAAATATTTTAGAAGAAGCAATGGGTGACTGATTATGCAAAAAAATTATAATTACACTGAAATCGAAAAGAAATGGCAAAAAATTTGGGACGATAATCATACTTTTGAAGCGAAGAATGACTACACTCTTCCTAAGTTCTTCGGTCTTGTTGAATTTCCGTACCCCTCAGGACAGGGACTTCACGTAGGGCATCCGCGTTCATACACCGCTATTGACATTGTATCTCGTAAAAAGCGTTTGCAAGGATATAATGTGCTTTATCCGATGGGTTGGGACGCATTCGGTCTTCCTACCGAAAACTTTGCTATTAAGAACCATATTCACCCTTCTATAGTTACTGAAAATAATATCGCAAACTTCAAGCGTCAGTTAAAGTCTTTGGGCTTTTCTTTCGACTGGAGCCGTGAAATCAATACTACAGACCCCTCTTACTATAAGTGGACTCAATGGATTTTCTTACAACTCTTTAAAGAGGGCTTGGCTTATAAAAAGGAAATGTCGGTTAACTGGTGTACTTCCTGTAAGTGCGTTCTTGCGAACGAAGAGGTTGTAAACGGCGTTTGTGAGCGTTGCGGAAGTGAAGTTATTCAGAAAGAAAAGAGCCAGTGGATGCTCAAGATTACCGAATATGCTGAGAAACTTTTGGACGGGCTAGAAGATGTTGACTTTATCGAACGCGTAAAGACACAGCAGAGAAACTGGATTGGCCGTTCTTACGGTACACAGGTTACCTTTAATACTACCTTGGGTGACAGCTTTGAGATTTTCACCACCCGTGCGGATACCCTCTTCGGCGCTACATATATGGTAATGTCGCCCGAGCATCCGTTACTTGCA
>JAZNLE010000071.1:0-5407 GCA_045578885.1 Acutalibacteraceae bacterium
ACCCTGCAAGGCGACCGCGTTTATAAAGAAATTTTTGAGGGACTTAAAAAAGGCGAAAGACAGTTTGATTTGTCTGATTGTCCCGATTTGGCGCCAGTTTTATTTGCTGTGTCTGCCTTTTTTGGCGGTGCCGAGTTTACAGGTACTAAGCGTCTTAAAATAAAGGAAAGCGACCGCGCGACAGCTATGAAAGAAGAACTCGCGAAGTTTGGAATAGAAGTCGAGGTTTTTGAAGATTCGGTAATTGTGGGAAGCGGAGAACTTAAAAAACCGAATACGGTTTTAAATTCTCATAATGACCACCGAATTGCGATGGCTCTGACGCTTCTTTTAACCCTTACGGGCGGTAGCATTGAAGGTGCAGAGGCGGTAGCGAAAAGCTATCCCGATTTTTACAGTAAAATAAAAAGTATTGGTATTGATTTAAATGAAACTTATTAAAAAGGTAAATATTTTAATTGTCGGTCTTGGTCTTTTAGGTGGTAGCTACGCTAAAGGACTTAAGAAACTTGGCTTTGAGGTAAATGCTATTACCAAAGAGCAGTCTTCACTTGATTATGCGATTGAAAACGGCATAATCGACAACGGCACTACCGAAATCAACCCCGAAATGATAGGAAAGGCTGATTTAGTAATTTTTGCGCTTTATCCCCATATTTTTATAAATTGGGTAAAAGAAAATCAGCAGTATTTTAAAAGCGGTACGGTTCTTACCGATGTTACGGGTGTTAAGGGCTGTATAGTTGACGAAATACAGAGTATTTTGAGGGAAGATGTCGAGTATATTGCGGCGCATCCAATGGCAGGTAAGGAAGTATCGGGTGTAGAAAACAGCGATGACGGTATTTTTAAAGGTGCTAACTACCTTGTAGTGCCTACCGAAAAAAACACTACAGAGGCGATTGAACTTTGCGCCAACTTGGGTGAGCTTTTAGGCTTCTCAAAAGTGGCGGTTTTGTCGGTTGAAAAGCATGACAGAATGATAGCTTTTTTGTCCCAGCTTACCCACTGTATCGCGATTTCGCTTATGTGCGCGAATGACGACCCCGACCTTGTGGAATATACGGGCGACTCTTTCAGGGATTTAACCCGAATTGCAAATATCAACGACGAAATGTGGAGTGAACTGTTTTTGTCCAACAAGGATGTACTGCTTGAGCAGATGGATATCTACCGCGAAACATTTGACAAATTATATAATTTTATTAACAACGACGACCGACAGGGGATGCGCGAAATGATGCAACTTTCCACTAAGCGCCGCCGCGAATTTAACAAGAAAGTGTGAAGAAAATGAGTATGAATTTCCAAAGAAAGTTACCTATTCCAAAGGAAATCAAGGCACAGTATCCGCTTAGTGCCGAAATGGAAAAGGTTAGAAATACAAGAGCCGAAGAAATTAAGGCTGTGTTTACAGGTGAGTCCGACAAGTTTATTCTTGTAATCGGACCTTGTTCTGCTGACCATAAAGACCCTGTGCTCGAATATATTTCGCGCTTGCGCCTTGTTGAAGATAAAGTAAAGGACAAGATTATTATTATTCCGCGTATCTATACCAACAAACCGCGTACAACGGGTGAGGGTTATAAGGGTATGCTTCACCAACCTGACCCTGAAACCGCGCCCGATATGCTTAAAGGTATTGTTTCTATCCGTGATTTGCATTTATCTGCGCTCAGGGATTATAATTTTACTTGTGCTGACGAGATGCTTTACCCCGAAAACCATCGCTATTTGTCGGATTTGCTTGCTTATGTTGCAGTAGGCGCTCGTTCGGCAGAAAATCAGCAACACCGTCTTGTCGCGAGCGGTATAGACGAGCCTGTGGGCATGAAAAATCCAACGAGCGGTGACCTTAGTGTTATGATGAACTCGATTAAAGCAGGTCAGGCGAGTCATACTTTCCTTTATCGCGGTTGGGAAGTTACAAGTAGCGGTAACCCCTTAACCCACGCGATTTTGCGCGGATATGTTGACTTCGCGGGTAAGAATGTTTCTAACTATCATTATGAAGACCTTGTAAATTTGAACGAATTGTATGCTAAAACAAGTCTTTCTAACCCGTCGGTTATAGTTGATACTAACCACGCAAATTCTGGCAAGCAGTATTTGGAGCAGGTTCGTATTGCTAAAGAGGTTATCCATAGCCGTAACCACAACGACGATATTAAGCGCCTTGTTAAAGGTCTTATGATTGAAAGTTATATCGAAGACGGTGCCTGCAAGGCAGAGGAACATATCTTCGGTAAGTCTATTACCGACCCTTGTCTTGGTTGGGAAAAGACCGAAAAATTGATATTGGATATTGCTGATAAATTATAGGGAATGAATATTGGAAATAAAAAATTGTTGACAAATAAAAAAATTGTGATACAATATTAAAGCAAACTGAATATCTCCTTATCAAGAGTGGTGGAGGGACACGGCCCGTTGAAGCCCGGCAACCTGTTTTTCAAGGTGCTAAATCCGTCGGTTTATCCGAAAGATGAGGTTTTGTAAATTTAACCGCTCTTTCGTTGAGCGGTTTTTTGATTTTTAAAAGAAAGGAATTTTAAAAATGAACAACTTTTTATTCACTTCCGAATCGGTAACAGAAGGTCATCCCGACAAGGTTTGTGACCAAATTTCTGATGCGGTTTTAGATGCAATTTTCACTCAGGACAACACCGCGCGTGTTGCTTGCGAAACCTTCTGCACAACTGGTGTTGTAACTGTCATGGGCGAAATCACCACTACCGCTAAAATTGATATTCCCGCAATCGTCCGCGAGGTTGTTTGTGATATCGGTTACAACAGCGCTAAAGCAGGCTTTGACGGTAATACTTGTGCTGTAATGACCTCTATTGACAAGCAGTCGCCCGATATTGCTATGGGTGTTGATAAATCACTCGAGCTTAAAGGCGGAGAAGAGGACAGCTATAATCTTAACGGTGCGGGCGACCAAGGTATGATGTTCGGTTACGCTTGCGACGAAACGCCCGAGCTTATGCCTTTGGCAATCTCACTCGCTCACAAGATGGCAAAACGCCTTACCGATGTCAGAAAATCGGGTGAGCTTTCATATCTCAATCCCGACGGAAAAACACAGGTGACTGTTGAGTATGAAGACGGCGAGCCAAAGCGCGTTGATGCGGTTGTAGTTTCGAGTCAGCACACCGAAGAAGCAAGCCTTGAAACTTTGCGCGCAGACATATTGGAAAAGGTGATAAAGCCCATTATTCCGAACGAATTATTTGATGAAAATACAAAGGTTTATATCAATCCCACAGGTCGTTTTGTTGTGGGCGGTCCACAGGGTGATACAGGTCTTACCGGTAGAAAAATTATCGTTGATACCTACGGCGGTTATGCCCGTCACGGCGGCGGTGCTTTCTCAGGTAAAGACCCGACAAAAGTTGACAGAAGTGCTGCCTATGCGGCAAGATATGTTGCTAAAAATATCGTTGCGGCAGGTATTGCCAAAAAGTGTGAAATCGAGCTTGCTTACGCTATCGGTGTAGCGACTCCCGTATCGGTTATGGTTGACACATTCGGTACAGGTATTGTAAGCGACGAAGTAATTTCTGCGGCTGTAAACAAAGTGTTTGACCTAAGACCCTCGGCTATTATTGATACTCTCGATTTGCGCCGTCCGATTTACAGACAGACTTCCGCCTACGGTCACATGGGCAGAACCGATATTGATTTACCTTGGGAAAAGACCGATAAGGCAGAAATTTTGAAAAAACACTTGACAAATGTGTGAATTTGTGTATAATTGATATGACAACAAAGTAGTACGCATGCCGTCCTCACCCCGAGATTTCGTTCTAAAGGGTTAATAAGATCACAAAGTTTTCTTTGGTATTCTTATGCGTGGGCGTATTGCGTCCACGCTTTTGTTATTTTAAACACATACTATTTCGGAGGTGTATTCACATCAGCAGTAAAGAACTCGCAATTAACGAAGGTATTAAATTTAAGGAAGTTCGTGTTATTTCGGACGACGGCTCGCAAATAGGGATTATACCTGTTTCAAAGGCTTTAGAGGTAGCTAGTGCTAAAGATTTGGACTTGGTATGTATTTCTCCTAATGCGCAACCCCCTGTTTGCAAGATTATGGACTACGGTAAGTTCCGCTTCGAACAGGCAAAACGCGAAAAGGAAGCCAAGAAAAACCAAAAGGTTGTCGAAGTAAAGGAAATTCGCTTAGGTTTGAGTATCGACGTGCACGATTTTGAAACCAAGGGCAAGCAGGCGATCAAGTTTTTGAACGCAGGAAACAAGGTAAAGGTTTCCATTCGTTTCCGCGGACGCGAGCTCGGACATCCCGAGATCGGTCTTGACAATATGAATCGTTTTGCTGAATTCTGCAAAGAACATTCCACGGTTGAAAAGGCTGCTAAGATGGAAGGCCGAAACATGCTTATGTTTTTGGCTCCGAAATCAGGAAAGTAATGTAGTAAAAAATATTTGGAGGGACTAAAATGCCTAAGATTAAAACACACAGCGGCGCAAAAAAGCGCTTCAAGCTCACAAAAAACGGTAATGTTAAACGTGCTCATGCTTTTAAGTCGCACATTCTTAACAAGAAGACAACCAAGCGCAAGAGAAATCTTCGCAAGACAGTTGTTGCCGATGTAACAAACACAGCAACTATCAAGAAACTCATTCCTTATAAATAAGGATAGACTTAAATAGGAGGAAAAGTAAATGGCACGTATTAAAGGTGCGTTAGCAACACGCAAAAGAAGAAATAAAGTTTTAAAGCTTGCTAAAGGTTACTTTGGCGCTAAATCTAAGCTTTTTAAAACTGCTAAAGAAGCAGTTATGAAATCAGGCAACTATGCCTATGTTGGCAGAAGACTTAAAAAGCGCGACTTCCGTCGTCTTTGGATCACAAGAATTTCTGCTGCATGCAAAATGAATGATATGAACTATTCTTCATTCATTAACGGTCTTAACAAGGCTGGAATCGAAATCAACCGTAAGATGTTAGCTGACCTTGCAGTAAACGATGCAAAAGGTTTTGCAACACTTGTAAAGGCTGCTAAAAAAGCGCTTGAGAAATAATAATTTTTCGCCCGAGTGAAAACTCTCTCGGGCGACTTTTTCATTTTTAAAGAGGGTGAAAAAATGGAAAAATTTAAGAATGTTACAAGTAAAGATAATTCACTTATCAAACTTGTTTGCGCTTTGCAAGGCTCGTCTAAAGCCCGTAAAGAGTACAATTTATTTGTGCACGAGGGACTTAGAATTTGTGACGATGCGTGTACTTGCGAAATCGGGTTTGATAAGTTAATTATCAGTGAAACTGCCAGCTGTAAGTATAAATCTGCGGTGGAGAAATTCACAGAAAACGCTAAGGAAACCTATTTAATTCCCGACAGTCTTTTCAAAAAAATCAGCGATACTTCTTCGCCTCAGG
>JAZNLE010000072.1:0-2443 GCA_045578885.1 Acutalibacteraceae bacterium
AGGAAAGGATGAAACAGTATGGATAGATTTGTAGGAAAAAGACTTGACGGACGATATGAAATCCAGGAAATAATCGGTGTAGGCGGTATGGCCGTGGTTTACAAGGCTTTTGATAACCAGGAAAACCGTATAGTTGCAGTTAAGATTCTTAAAGAGGAATTTACCTCTAATGACGAGTTTTTGCGTAGATTCAAGAACGAATCAAAGGCAATTGCAATGCTTTCTCACCCGAATATTGTTAAGGTTTATGATGTAAGTTTCGGCGACCTTATTCAGTATATTGTTATGGAGTATATTGAGGGCATAACTCTTAAAGAGTTTATTGAACGTGAGGGAAGTCTGCGTTGGAAAGATGCAGTTCATTTTACTCTCCAGATTTTAAAGGGTCTTCAACATGCTCACGATAAGGGTATAGTTCACCGTGATGTAAAACCCCAGAATATAATGGTTCTTGCAGATGGAACTATCAAGGTTACCGACTTCGGTATTGCGCGTTTTGCCCGTAATGATCAGAGAACAATCACCGATAAAGCCATCGGTTCGGTTCATTATATCAGTCCTGAACAAGCAAGGGGAGAGAAGACCGACGAAAAGACCGACATCTATTCAGTCGGCGTAATGCTTTACGAAATGCTCACAGGCAGACTTCCTTTTCAGGCAGAAAGCGCAGTTTCGGTTGCTATTATGCAGTTGCAACGCGACCCACAGTTGCCAACCGAAATTAACGGCTCAATTCCACAAGGTCTTGAGCAGATTACAATGCACGCTATGCAAAAAATTCAGGAACGACGCTATCAATCTGCGTCTGAAATTCTTTGCGATTTGTCGGCATTCCGCAAGGATCCTTCAGTCACCTTTGCTTACACATACTTTGTCGATGATGCTCCCACAAAATATGTCGGCGAGGCTCCAGGAGAGAATACCGATGTATCGGAAGAGGTTACTGTTAAAGAAAAAAATAATATTATCCCGATTTTAACCGGTGTTGCCGTCGCACTTGTTGTTGCTCTTATTACTTTGGCAATCATTTTTGTTCCGCGCTTGTTTGCAAACACGGGCGCCGAGCTTGAATGCCCTAAATTTATCGGTCAGAAGCTTTCGGATATTGAAACTAACACCGAATATAATGATAATTTCAATTTCAAGGTTGAATATGATTTCAATAATGAATACGAAGCAAATGTTGTCTATGAACAGTCAATACCCGAAGGTCAAAAGCTTAAAAAAGATGCCGAAATCACCTTATTTGTAAGTATTGGTGAGTCGCGCCTTAATGTTCCGGATGTTTATGGCAAGTCTGAGTCTTATGCTATTACCGAGCTTGAAAAGTCCAATGGATTTAAGGTGGTTATCGTCGAAGAGGCAAGTGACGAGGTCGAAGAAGGTCTTGTTATCCGTACCGAACCTCAGCGTTCAACCGTTGTTGCCGAGGGCGCTACAATTAAGGTTTTCATTTCGACAGGTAAAGCGGAAGTTTTAGTAGATGTTCCCAACGTTATCGGCGAGCCAATTTCACAAGCAAAAGAAAAAATAGAAGACCTTAACCTTAAAGTAGAGGTCGAGCATGTTAATCTGGCGCCCGCTGACAGTTACCAACCGAAAGACTATGTCTTAAGACAAGACCCGCAGGGCGCTTCAAAAAAGATACCCGAAGGTAGCACAGTTACAATATATGTCAGCAGCGGTATGTACGAAACCGATATCGAAATTGCCTTGCCGTCAGTATTTACCGAAGATGTTTGCTCAGTATCCCTTTGGCTTAACGGTAAAAGCATTAAATCGAGCGAAAATCTCGATTTGACTAAAGTTTCAAAATACACTTTCAATGATATTACTTCAGAAAGTAAAACTGAGAATTATACTGTTATGATCAAAGGAGAAAACGGAAATTCTCAGGAATACCAAACTATTTCTGTCGATTTCAGAAACGAGAAGAAAAATGTAACGGTTATAAGTTCAAATACTTTTGAACCGCCTGTTACAGAATCTACTCCCACCGACAATTCGAGCACCACATCAGATACCGCTTCGGATGTTATTTCGGATACTACTCCCGCACTGGAACAAGAATCGCAAAATCAAACAGACACTACTGAAGATTCACAGGTAGTAACTGAATGATAGGAATTATTGTTAAAGCCTTGTCTTCGTTTTACTATGTTGAGGCAGAAGGCTGTGTGTACGAATGTAAAGCAAGGGGGAATTTCCGCAAAAGTGGGTTTTCCCCTTTGGTTGGTGATAGGGTGGAGGTCGAACCGCTCGATAATGAGCACGGCGTTATCAATAAAATTCTCGAGCGTAAAAACGCTTTAAAGCGCCCGAATGTTGCTAATATTGATAAGCTATTTATTGTTTCTTCCTTTTTAACCCCCGCACCTAATACTTATATTATCGATAAAATTACCGCGATTGCGCGCTACAACAATATCGAACCAATTATTGT
>JAZNLE010000073.1:0-2145 GCA_045578885.1 Acutalibacteraceae bacterium
TCGGGGTTATCTGCTACAAGGCTTTCAGTTGTGAGAACCATTGCGGCAACGCTTGCGGCATTTTCAAGTGCCGAGCGTGTAACTTTTGTCGGGTCTACGATACCTGCTTCGAGCATATCGGTATAAACCTCGTTATAAGCATCAAAGCCGTAGTTAACCTTACCGCTGTTAATGATTTTTTCGATAATAACAGAGCCTTCAAGACCTGAGTTATAAGCTATCTGACGGATAGGCGCTTCCAAGGACTTGAGCACAATCTGTACGCCTGTTTTGGTGTCGCCATCAACAGTTTCGAGCAAGGCTTCTACAGCAGGAATAGTGTTAATAAGCGCAACACCGCCGCCTGCTACGATACCCTCTTCAACAGCAGCCTTTGTAGCCGAGAGAGCGTCCTCAATACGAAGCTTCTTTTCTTTCATTTCGATTTCGGTAGCCGCACCAACCTTAATTACAGCAACACCGCCTGCAAGTTTTGCAAGTCTTTCCTGTAATTTTTCTCGGTCAAAGTCAGAAGTTGTAACGCTGAGTTCGTTCTTGATCTGGTTAATACGGTCAGCAATAGCGTTGCTGTCGCCTGCGCCGTCAACAATGATTGTATTTTCTTTAGAAACCTTAACCTGACGGGCACGGCCTAACTGGAACATCTGGGTTTCCTTAAGGTCAAGACCGAGTTCCTCGGAAATAACTTCGCCACCTGTTAAAATAGCGATATCGCGAAGCATTTCTTTACGTCTGTCGCCAAAGCCTGGGGCTTTTACGGCAACGCAGGTAAATGTACCGCGAAGCTTATTAACAATAAGGGTTGAGAGTGCTTCGCCCTCGATATCTTCGGCAATAATAAGAAGCTTTTTGCCTGCGTTTACAATCTGTTCGAGAATCGGCAAAATCTCCTGAATATTGCTGATTTTTTTATCGGTAATAAGGATTAAAGCATCATCGAGAACCGACTCCATTTTATCGGTATCGGTAACCATATAAGGTGTGATATAACCGCGGTCAAACTGCATACCCTCAACCACTTCGGAATAGGTTTCAGCAGTCTTGGATTCTTCGACGGTGATAACGCCGTCAGCGGTAACCTTGCTCATAGCTTCGGCAATCAAATTACCGATAACCTCGTCACCCGAAGAAACGGTTGCAACACGAGCGATATCTTCTGCGCCCGTTACTTTTTTAGAGTTGTCAATAACGGTTTTTGTAGCGGTATCAACTGCCATTTTAATACCCTTTTTAACTACCATCGGGTTAGCACCTGCGGCAACATTTTTCATACCCTCGCCTATAAGAGCCTGTGCTAGAACAGTAGCGGTTGTTGTACCGTCACCTGCGGCATCATTAGTCTTAACCGATACTTCCTTCACAAGCTGCGCGCCCATATTCTCAAAGGGGTCTTTAAGTTCGATTTCTTTTGCAATAGTAACACCGTCATTTGTGATAAGCGGTGAACCGAATTTCTTATCGAGCACAACATTTCTGCCCTTAGGTCCTAAAGTAACCTTGACAGCGTTAGCAAGCTTATCCACGCCGTTTTGAAGCGCTTTTCTCGCTTCTTCACCAAATATAATGTCTTTAGCCATTAGAAAAACTCCTTTCTTATTCTACAATAGCCAAAATATCGCTCTGACGAAGTATTGTATATTCCTGTCCGTCAAGTTTAATTTCAGTTCCTGCATATTTTGCGGCGATTACTTTATCGCCAACCTTAACTGTCATTTTAACCTCTTTGCCGTCTACAAGACCGCCCTCACCTACTGCCACAACTTCGGCAATCTGGGGCTTTTCCTTTGCTGTTGAAGCCAATACGATACCGCTTTTAGTGGTTTCCTCTGCTTCACAAGACTTAATAACAACATTATCAGCCAAAGGCTTAAGTGTCATTTAAAACATCTCCTTTTGAAATATATAACAATATTTTAATACACTAAAATCAAAAGTCAAGCACTTTTACAAAATTTTACATAAAATTCCGAAATTAGATAATTATTTTATATAATAATACATATTATTTTTCGTTGACAAAATTCGCGCTTTATGATAAACTAATATTGTTCTTTGTGACTGACGGAAAAAGTGGAGCACCACATGAAGCAAAGAATATTTATGCCGACCGTCTGGGCGCTCTTTTTCCACAACGGATTAAGTGCG
>JAZNLE010000074.1:0-21813 GCA_045578885.1 Acutalibacteraceae bacterium
CACCAAATTCGTGATTGAAAACTGCAAAAAGATGGGAAAAGAAGTCAAAGTATTCAAAGCAAAAGAACAATAGCCTATATCAGATACCAAAACCGTTTGGAATCGGAAGCTTTATCACATGCTTTCCTTTTTTGATGGCGTAATCAAGGGCGATCTTTGTTCCGCTTTTTCCGGTGGCGGGCACTTGCTTTTCGTTGTAATAAACGATGCAAAACCGACTGTTGTCTATCATTTCATAGTTCCGCTTGATATAGACCGCTCGTCCGGAACCGATAATCGTTTCGGGATAGTATGTATCTTCGTAACGTTCCAAAAGATAGTTTTTATAATGCTCGCTAATATATGGATATTCCGCCCGTACATAAATGCGTTTTATGTGCGGGTATTTTTCTTTAATTTCGGTTACAAGTTCTAGACAAAGTCTATTAAATTGGCTTTTACTCCCAAAAAGAAAAGTATCAACTTGCTTCTCAACAATTAGTTTTTCAATTATCTCATATAGTTGTGTTTTTAATTCCTCGGTTTCAAAAATTGCTCTGTGACCGATAAAGCAACATGTGTTTGTTTTCATATTTAACCCCTTTTCAAAGTGAATGATTTTTCATTTATTATACACTATTATTTACTTAAAGTAAATATAATTTGAATTTTAATCAATTATAATTAACTGTATTTATTGGTAAAATAATTGTAGAAAAAGGAGGCGACAAAATGAACACCGAATTTCCTGAACGTTATATCACATTAGGATTAAAAATTGCTTATTACAGAAAGAAAGCAGGATATACACAAGAAGCTTTTGCTGAAATGATTGACAAAAGCGTAAATTTTTTAGGTCAAGTTGAAGGTACAGGCACTGTTCGTGGTGTTTCTTTGGAAACTTTATTCAAAATCGCACAGGTGTTAAAAGTATCGCCTTCTAAATTATTGGAAGAAGATTAATGGAAAAACTCTCTGCTAAAAAGGCAGAGAGTTTTGCTTTTGTTATACCAAAAGACAGCCATAACAAATTGCATTAAAACAAGATAAACTACTTAA
Source organism: Acutalibacteraceae bacterium (assembly GCA_045578885.1). Lineage (GTDB taxonomy): Bacteria > Bacillota > Clostridia > Oscillospirales > Acutalibacteraceae > UBA737. Next base: position 1,039 of record JAZNLE010000074.1, read on the forward strand.
AGATATTAGTCCTAAAGATATTCAACAACTTATTATATAACACAAAACCGCCATTTTTGGCGGTTTTTAATATTTTTTGAAAAAATGCTAATAATACACTAAAAAGAGAAGGTGTATTATGGCAAAGAGAATTGGCAAAAGAACAATTGAATTAGAAAATAAACCGCGAATTATAAGCTATGGCACAGTTGTCGGCAAAAAGGAACACGAGGGACATTTGGGTTATGAATTTGACAAATATATCACCGATAGTTTTTTTGGTGAAGAATCCTTTGAAAAAGCCGAAAGTAAGCTGCAAAAAACGGCTGTAGAAATTGCTCTCGAAAGAGTCGGGCTTAAGCAAGACGATATTGACGATATTTTCGCAGGCGACCTTTTGAATCAGTGTATTGGTTCTTCATTCGGTCTTAGAAGCTTTGGTATCCCGTTTGTTGGACTCTACGGCGCGTGTTCCACAATGTCGCTCTCGACGGCTCTTGCTTCGCTGTTCGTTGATTGCGGTGCCGCAAGGCGTACTATAGCGGTCACTTCGTCGCATTTTTGCTCGGCAGAGCGGCAATACCGTTTTCCGCTTAATTACGGTTCACAGCGCACTCCAACTGCACAATGGACAGTAACGGGAAGCGGCGCTTTGATAATTGCGGACGAGGGCGAAGGACCGTATGTAAATTCGGTAACATTTGGTGAAATTGAAGATTTTGGTGTTACTGATGCTAACAATATGGGTGCTGCGATGGCACCTGCGGCATGCTCGACATTAAAGCATTTCTTTGAAGACACCAACACCACACCAGAAGACTATGATGTTATTTATACGGGTGACTTGGGAACAGTCGGCACACAGCTTTTGTATGATTTGATGGACAGGGAAGGATACGACCTAAAATGCCGTCATTCCGACTGCGGAAATTTGATTTTTGACGGCGATAAGCAGGATACCCACGCGGGCGGTTCGGGTTGCGGTTGCTCGGCATCGGTCTTGGCTTCGTTTATAATGCACCGTTTCGAAGACGGTAACTTTAAAAATATTTTGTTTATGTCTACGGGTGCTTTACTGTCGCCAACATCTTCTTTTCAGGGGGAAAGTATACCTGGAGTCGCGCATTTAATAAACATTAGAATATGAAATAAAACCCCGCGTTGTCGGGGTTTATCTATTACTGGATTTAAGAATTGAAGCTTTATATTCCTTAGGTGTCATCTTAGCAAAGGTTTTAAAGCATTTACTGAAATATTGCGGATTTTCGTAGCCGAGCATTTCCGCAATTTGCGAAAAATTATAGACACCCTCGCGGATAAGCCGTTTGGCTTCCTTAATTTTCAGTGAATTAAAGTATTTAATAATACCGTTTTTGTGGTATTGATTAAAGAGCTGTTTTATCGCGCTTTCGCTCTTTTTGAAGTGGTTTGCAATATCGCGGACTGTCAGTTTTGTGTAGACATTGTCCTCAAGAAAATTGAGGATTTCTTTTATTCTATAGGGAACATCAACCCCGTCAATGATGTAACTCTGGCGCATTTTTTTGGTTAAAACATTTGTGTTGCGGTAAAGCGAAATTAAAAAGATTTCCAGATAGTTTTTTACCATTTGACTGCTTCCGAAAGGTGCGTTTTCTTGTTTTTTCATTTTTTGAAGCAGAGGGTTTTGTGGGTCGACAAGTTCGAAGCAGGAGATACCCTCGGCAATTATATAGGAAAGCAGAGATTTTTCTTCGGCAGAGAGTTTGAAGATTTTACCCTCAAAATACTTCATAGCGCGGCTTTTACATTGGAAAGTGATTATGCTCACATTCGGCGCTACCGCGTTATTTCCCGAAAGGTTATGAAATTCGTTTGGTTTGTGAAATGTCATTTCACCGCTTTTTAGCATAAAGCGTTTTTTGTCGGCGGTACAAATCATTTCTCCCTTGTCGATGTAGACAATTTCCCAAAAATCGTGGCTTTCACCCTCGTAACAAAAACTCTTGGAAAATTCCATATAAAAAACTGTTATTATTTTTTCGATATTGAATACCTTTTCAAAGCCTAAAAGTGTAAAATTATCACTCATAAAAACACCTGATTGTCTGATTTTATAAAAATTATAACCGATTTTATGTTGAAAATCAATGTTTTTTTAGTTATAATATGTTTAGAAATATGAAAGGAGTATCATTATGTACACCGTATTATGTATATCCTGTCACCCCGACGATATGGAAATCGCCTGCGCGGGTACACTTTTAAAGTGTAAAGAACGCGGTGACCGTGTTGTTATCTGCCACTTATCAAGCGGTAACTTAGGTCACGAAATCATCAAGCCTGACGAATTACGCGTTATGCGTGCTAAAGAGGCTGAAAGAAGCGCCGAAATCGGCGGTTTCGAGATTATCCACGGCGGTTTTGACGACCTCGAGATTTACGACAATAACAAAGAGTCACGCGATAAGGTTGTTGACATTATAAAACAGGTTGACCCTGATTTTATTATCACTCACGACCCTGACGACTATATGCCCGACCATGTTGCGACTGCAAGACTTGTTTTTGATGCAAGCTTCACTGCAACACTCCCTAACTATCCCACCAAGGTAGAGGGCAGAGCGCGTTTAGTTCCTATCTATTATATGGACACCCTTGCAGGTGTTAACTTCAACCCCACAGAGTTTGTTGATGTTTCAAAATTCATCGACACCAAACTCGAAATGCTTAACTGTCACGAATCACAGATTGTCTGGATGCGTGACCACGACCATATAGATTTTCCTGATATGGTTAAGACCTGCTGTCGTTACCGCGGTTTTCAATGCGGAGCAGATTATGCCGAGGGCTTTAAGCAATGTCAGGTTTATTTAAAAGGCACTACCAAAAGATTATTACCGTAAAGGAGAAATGAAAAATGGATTTTAATTCAACCGTAAAAGGCTCTGCACTCGAAGGCTTTTACCCTGCAGGATGGGATTTCGACAAGATTGACGCTTGTATCGATGCTCCCGAAAAAATCACCGAAAGACAAAGCTTCTGGAACGAAAAGTTCAATCCCATTGAGTGTGATTCTTTAGAAGAATTCAATACATATATGGGTCACGAAATCGCAATGCAAATTAAACTCGCAAAAGAAAGAAATGAAAAGATCGCTTTCATTCTTCCCGTAGGTCCTATGGGTATGTACAAGTGGGTTGTATACTTCATTAAAGAATGGGGTGTTTCCTGCGAACATGTTTACACCTTTAATATGGACGAGTGGGCAGACAGCGAGGGTAATACCTTGGCTTCAGATAACCCCGGCGCATTCCAGTACGCTATGGAGCAGGCTCTCTTTAATCCTCTTGGCGAACTTACAGTTCCGAAGAACCAGAGAAACTTTGCTACTAAGGAAAATCTTCCCACATATCCCGAAAAGATTGACGCTTTAAAGGCTGAGGGCGCAAAACTCGTACTCGTTTACGGTATCGGCAGAATGTGTCACATCGCTTTCTGGGAACCCACCTTTGCCGCTGATTATGAAAGCGCTGCAGAATGGGAAAAGGCTCCATACAGAATCGCTTGTAAGATTCACCCCTTGACCGTTGAACAGAACGCTCTTACTTCTTTCAAGTCAAGAACCACTTTGGTTCCTTGCCGCGCTAACACAATCGGCCCTGGCTTGTTCCTTAAGGCTGACTACGCTATCGGCGGTGCTGATGGTACTTTAGGTCGCGGTATGCAGTGGCAGGGTATGTCACTTTGGATGACACTCCGTCACGGTACTACACCTTGGATTACTTCTTCTTACATTCCAACCTTGCCAGGTCGCTTGTTCTTCCTTAAAGAACTTGCAGGTCCGCTCGAAGCTGAATGTAACTAATATTTTTAATCTGAGCGAGGGTAAAACCTCGCTCATTTTATATGAAAACATTTAATTTGACAAAAGGGTGTTTTTGAAGTATAATACTTGTATAATATCTTTGTTATGTAACAGGGATAATTTTTTTATTTTAAAGGAGGAGTTAATTTGGAAAAGCAAATTTTGACACTTATTGAAGAAAAGAAGTTTACAAAGCTCCGACAACTCCTCGAAAATATAGAGCCTGCCGATATTGCGCTTATTTTAGAAGAAGCAGAAGAAAAGGATTTGCCCGTTGTTTTTCGCATTTTGCCAAAGGTTTTGGCGGCAGAGGTTTTCAGTTACTTGGAAACCGATATGCAACAGTTTTTGGTCGAAAAGCTAAGCGATACCGAGCTTAAAGAGGTTTTCGATGAGCTTTTTATGGACGATACGGTTGACATCCTTGAAGAAATGCCTGCAAATGTTACAAAGCGAATTTTAAAGCAGACAACCGCTGAAAAGCGTAAAATGATTAATCAACTGCTTGCATACCCCGAAGACAGCGCAGGCAGTATTATGACTACCGAGTTTATTGACCTTAAAAAGACAATGACGGTCGATGATGCTATTGAGCGTATTCGTAAGATCGGTCAGGATACCGAAACGATTAACACCTGTTATGTTATCGGAGTTCATAGAAAACTTCTTGGTATTATCACAATACGCGATTTGCTTTTAAATCCGCGCGATACTGTTCTTGCTGATATTATGGACGAAAATGTTATATCGGCGAACACACTTGACGATAAAGAAGAGGTTGCAAATCTTTTCGAAAAATACGACTTTATGGCAATACCTGTGGTCGATACTGAAAACCGCCTTGTAGGTATTGTCACGGTCGACGACGCTATCGATGTCTTGCAAGAAGAGGCGACTGAGGATATCGAAAAAATGGCGGCGATTTTGCCAAGCGATAAATCGTATTTTAAAACGAGCGTTTGGTCTACCTTTAAATCGCGTATTCCGTGGCTTTTGCTACTTATGATTTCGGCAACCTTTACGGGCGCGATTATCTCAAGCTTTGAAGAAAAACTCACGATTCTGCCCGCGCTTATTACTTTTATTCCGATGCTTATGAACACCGCAGGTAACGGCGGTAGTCAGTCTTCGGTAACGGTTATCCGCGCGATTTCTTTGGGCGATATCGAGTGGCGCGATATTTTCCGCGTTGTCTGGAAAGAAACCCGCGTTGCGATTGTCTGCAGTATCGTTTTATCGGTTGTAAACTTTGCGAAAATGATACTTGTTGATCATTTGTTGCTTAACACTTTTGATGCAGGCAAGTATATGGCAGAGATTATCGTTGTTTCAATAACGCTGTTCTTTACAGTATTTATTGCGAAAATTATTGGCAGTATTTTGCCGATGCTCGCTAAAAAATTAAAACTCGACCCTGCGGTAATGGCAAGTCCTTTTATCACAACAATTGTCGATGCTGTCGCGCTTATAATTTACTTTAATATCGCGGTAATGGTTTTAAATATTTAAAATGAAAAGCAAGGAAACCTGCTTTTTTATTTGACAAATGAACATTTGTTCGTTATAATAGTCTTATGAGTGATTTTGAAAATGTTAAAAAAGCCTGTTTTACGGGGTATAGGCCTGAAAAATTCCCCTTTAAACTCAATACAGACAATGCTAATTTTTGTGTTCTCAGATCTCGTATTTTAAAAACCCTTTCAGCGCTCATAGAAGACGACTGCAAGATTTTTTACAGCGGTATGGCGCAAGGGTTTGATATAATCTGCGCTGAGTGTGTATTGGAATTAAAACACAAATTTCGCGATATAAGGCTTGTCTGTGCGTTGCCGTTTGAAAAGCAGGAGCGTTCTTTCAGCGCCGATTGGCGTAACAGATATTATGACCTGCTCGAAACGGCAGACGATGTTGTCTATATTTTCAAAGATTATCACAGTTGGTGTTTTCAGGAGCGCAACAAGTTTATGGTCGACAACAGCGATTTTGTTGTTTGCTGGTACGACGGAAAGGCAGGGGGAACCCGCAATACTATAAAATACGCCCAAAAACTTAACCGTTATATCGTCAATCTGAATGTTGAGTATAAAGAGGAACTGAATAAAACACAAGAAGAATTACTTCTATATTAAATTTAAACCGCAAATTTGCTTTATTTAAGCATATTTGCGGTATTTTTTTAATTTAATACTTGACAAATTCTGGCATAATGGTATAATTGTATACATATATACAAGAGGTGGTATTATGTTCGAATTATCTGACAAAACGAACCTGCTCGAACAAAGAGCATATAAATATTATCTGCAAGATGTACCGCAAGCGAATTTACAGCGTGACCTTTATTCTTATGACGAGGTTCCGCGTATCGCTTTCAACCACCGCAGAGTGCCTATCGGTATGCCCGAGGAAATCTGGATAACCGATACTTCCTTGCGCGACGGTCAGCAATCTATTGAACCGTATTCGGTAAAGCAAATTGTTGATATTTATAAATTGCTTTCAAAGCTTGGCGGCCCTTACGGACTTATTCGTCAGACTGAGTTTTTTGTTTACAGTCAAAAAGACCGCAAGGCGATTGAGGAATGTCAGGCTTTAGGGCTTAAATTTCCAGAAATCACAACCTGGATACGCGCTACAAAGGAAGACTTCAAGCTTGTAAAAGACCTTGGTATCCGCGAAACAGGAATTCTCGTTTCTTGCAGTGACTATCATATTTTCAATAAGCTCAAAATGACACGCAAACAAGCGATGGATACATATCTTGCTACCGTTGCCGAGGCTTTTGAGGCAGGCGTTATGCCAAGATGTCACCTTGAAGACATCACAAGAGCTGATTTTTACGGTTTTGTTGTACCTTTTGTCAATGAGCTTATGGAAATGTCGCGTGATGCAGGGATACCTGTCAGAATTCGCGCCTGCGACACTATGGGATATGGTGTACCGTACCCTGAAGTTGTGTTGCCTAGAAGTGTTCCAGGCATTATCTACGGTTTGCATCATTATTCCGATGTGCCGAGCGAATTACTCGAATGGCACGGTCACAACGACTTTTATAAGGGGGTTGCAAACGCTGCGACCGCTTGGCTCTATGGCGCTTGCGGTGTGAATTGCTCACTTTTAGGCATAGGCGAGCGTACAGGCAATGTTCCTCTTGAAGCGATGGTAATGGAATATGCTTCGCTTCGCGGTTCGTTTGACGGTATGGACCCGACGGTTATTACCGAAATTGCTGACTACTTTAAAAAGGAAATCGGCTATAATATACCGCCTATGACACCATTTGTTGGTAAAAACTTTAATGTAACCCGCGCAGGTATCCATGCTGACGGTCTTTTAAAGGACGAGGAAATTTACAACATTTTCAACACCGAAAAGATACTCAACCGACCTGCATCGGTACTTGTAGGAAAAGCGAGCGGTCTTGCTGGTATTGCTTATTGGATAAACAATAACTACAAGTTGCCCGAAGATAAGAAAATTGATAAAAAAGACCCGCTTGTAGTAAAGCTTAAAGAGTGGATTGACCGCGAATACGAAGACGGCAGACAAACTACATTATCCGATTATGAGCTTGAAGGCAAAATTAAAGAACTTTCAGGCGGAAAATTTCCTGAAATTTAAGGAGGGGAAATATGTTAGACCATAAAACCGTATCGTTAGCTGATCAGGTTTACGATGTTTTAGAAACAGATATTTTAAGCGGCAAATACACCCGCGGAGATACTTTTACCGAAAATAAGCTTTGTGAAATTTTGGGCGTTAGCCGTACTCCGATACGAGAGGCACTGCGCCGTCTTGAACAGGAAAATCTTATAAAAGAAAGTGGAAAAGGCTCGGTTGTAGTTGGTATCTCCGAAAAAGACCTTGAAGATATTTTCACCATCCGCCGACAGATTGAAGGTCTTGCCGCAGGTATGGCTGCAGAAAACTGCACCGACGAGCAGATTGAAGAACTGAAATCTGCTTTAGAACTTCAAGAATTTTATATGGAAAGACATAACGCGGAAGAAATTAAATCAATGGATAACCGCTTCCACGAAACGCTTTATTTGATTTCGGGAAGTGTAACATTCTACAGCATTCTTTTGTCGTTACATAAGAAGGTGCAGAAGTACCGCAAGGCTTCTATTCAGTCAAAATCGCGCGCTCGCGAATCGGTAGAAGAACACCGACAGATATTTGATGCTATCGCGGCTCGCGATAAGGAAAAAGCAATGCTTTACGCATCACAGCATGTAGAAAATGCTTATAATCACATAATTGGAAAGGACTAAGATAAATGGGTTTAACAATTGCACAAAAAATCATTAAATCTCATATAATAAGCGGTGATATGACTGTTGGCTCTGAGGTCGCTCTCAAAATCGACCAGACCTTAACGCAGGATGCGACAGGCACAATGGCTTATCTCGAATTTGAAACAATGGGGCTCAAAAGAGTTAAAACCGAGCGCAGTGTGGCTTATATAGACCACAACACCTTGCAGTCGGGGTTTGAAAATGCTGACGACCACAGATATATTCAGTCGGTTTGTAAAAAGCACGGCATATATTTCTCGCGCCCTGGTAACGGTATTTGCCATCAGGTACACCTTGAACGCTTTGGCAAGCCGGGTAAGACGCTTATTGGTTCTGACAGCCACACCCCAACAGGCGGCGGTATCGGTATGCTTGCAATGGGCGCAGGCGGTCTTGATGTTGCGGTTGCTATGGGCGGCGGCGCTTACTATATAACAATGCCCAAGATGTATAAAGTAAACCTTGTTGGAAAGTTAAATCCGTTTGTTACTGCAAAGGATATAAGCCTTGAAATTTTGCGCATTTTATCGGTAAAAGGCGGTGTTGGCGCCATTATAGAATGGGGTGGCGAGGGTATAAAATACCTCTCCGTACCCGAACGCGCTACTATTACTAATATGGGTACCGAACTTGGTGCTACAACCTCAATTTTCCCGTCTGACGAGGTTACACGCGAATTTTTAAAGGCACAGGGTAGAGAAGAGGACTACATTCCGCTTGAGAGTGACAGTGATGCCGAATATGACAAGATTATCGACATTGATTTATCAGAATTAAAGCCTTTAATTGCTTGTCCGCATAGTCCCGATAATATTGTGACAGTTGAGTCTTTAAAGGGTACTAAGGTTGACCAAGTTTGTATCGGTTCTTGTACAAACTCTTCACTTTTTGATATGTTAAAGGTTGCGGCACTTTTAAAGGGTAAGACCATTGACCCGAGTGTTAGCCTTTCGATTTCACCAGGTTCAAAGCAAGTACTCTCAATGCTTGCTGACTGCGGCGCTTTGAGTGATATTTTGGCTTCAGGTGCGCGTGTGCTCGAATGTGCTTGCGGTCCATGTATCGGTATGGGCTTTTCGCCAAATTCTGCAGGTGTTTCATTGCGCACATTCAATCGCAACTTTATTGGAAGAAGCGGTACAGCCGACGCGAGTGTTTATCTCGTTTCGCCCGAAACAGCAGTGGCTGCTGCTCTTACAGGCGAGATTACAGACCCGCGCTTACTTGGCAATATGCCCGAAGTAATAATGCCTGATATTTTCAAGGTTGACGACAGCGCGGTTATCGAGCCCGCAAGCGAAAGCGAAGCCGAAAATCTTGAAATTTTGCGCGGACCGAATATTAAGCCTTTCCCGAAATCTGCACCGCAGGAAGACACTCTTTCGGCAGAATTGGTGCTCAAAGTCGGTGATAATATCACCACCGACCACATTATGCCCGCAGGCGCTAAGATACTTCCTTACCGCTCTAATATTCCGCACCTTTCGCAGTTCTGTTTTGGAGTTTGTGATAAGTCATTCCCCGAACGCGCAAAGGCTTTAGGCAAATCGATAATTGTCGGTGGTAGCAACTACGGTCAAGGCTCCTCGCGTGAACACGCGGCGCTCGTGCCAATGTATTTGGGTGTTCGTGCTGTTATTACAAAAAGCTTTGCGCGTATCCACGTTGCAAACCTTATAAATGCAGAAAATATGCCTTTGACATTCAAGAACGCCGATGATTATGATAAGTTAAATCAAGGCGACAAACTCGTTTTATCTGATGTTTTCGCAGGTATGGATAAGGGCGAAATCACCCTTAAAAACGAAACCTCGGGTGAAGAATTCATTCTCGTTTGTTCTTTTACTGAAAGACAAAAAGCTATCTTAAAAGCAGGCGGTTTGCTCGCTTTCACAAAGGAAGGTAAGTAATGGAAAAATATATAAATGATGCTGTAGCGCAGTTTAAGGCGGTTTTAGAAGAACAAATCGCCCGTCAGCAGAGAATGGAAAACGAAAGCGGGGCTGCCGATTATCAAAGCCTCGAAAAAATCATTATCGGCATTTGCTACGGTGACGGTATCGGCCCGATAATTTCCAAAGAAAGTAAGCGCCTTTTGGAGTATATCTTAAAAGACGAAATCGCAAGCGGTAAGGTAGAGCTTCGTGTTATTGAAGGTCTTACAATCGAAAACCGTATTGCGCATAACAAGGCAATTCCTGACGATGTTTTAGCAGAAATCAAGGCTTGTAATGTAATTCTCAAAGCGCCGACTACAACACTTAAAGGCGGTACGCTCGAGAGCGCAAATGTTGCAATGCGCAGAGAACTCGACCTTTACGCTAATGTTCGTCCTGTCAGCGTTCCCGAGCAGAATATCGACTGGACCTTCTACCGAGAAAATACCGAGGGTGAGTATGTTTTAGGAAGCCGTGGTATCGAAATTCCCGACACACTTGCAATGGACTTTAAAGTAACTACTAACGCTGGTACAAAGCGTATCTGCCGTGCGGCTTTCGAGTTTGCAAAACGCAACGCCAAGAAAAATGTTGCTATTGTGACAAAGGCAAACATTATGAAGAAAACCGACGGTAAGTTTTCGCAAATCGCCCACGAGATCGCGAAAGAATACCCCGAAATCACCGCGGAAGAATGGTATATCGACATTATGACTGCCAACCTTGTGAATGAGAACATCCGCTCGAATTTCCAAGTGTTTGTAATGCCTAACCTTTACGGTGATATTATCACCGACGAGGCGGCGCAGATACAGGGCGGTGTCGGTACGGCAGGAAGCGCCAATATCGGTGATAAATACGCCATGTTTGAGCCTATTCACGGCACAGCACCCCGTTTAATTGAGGCGGGCAGGGGAGATTATGCCAACCCGACAAGTATGTTCAAGGCTACAGAAATGATGCTTCGTCATATCGGGTTTATCGAAAAGGCGAATAAATTAAGCCAAGCGCTTAATATTTGCACCGAAACCGAAAAGCGCGTCGTTGTAGATGATAGCGAAAACAGCGCCACCTGTTCACAGTTCGGAGACTATCTAATGGAAACAATCGAAAATATGTAATTTATAAAATCCCACAACTTAGTGGGATTTTTTGTTATGTAAATACTATATTTAGTTGACATGAACTAAAAAAAATTATATAATAGTATAGTATTTTGTAATATTTTGTCGAAAGGAATAATGTATGACAAAATTTGTGAAATTTCAGTGTGTTTTTTTGTCTTTCGCATTATTGATTTGTTCTTTCTTTATTTGTTGTCATTGTTCGGTTTTTGCCGAAACGGTCAAGGTCGGTTACATTTCGGGGACAGATGTTAACATCCGCAAAGATGCGTCAACCTCTTCAAAAGAAGTCGCCAATGTTTCACAGGTATATGTAATCATAACAAACGAAAAAATTGATACCCAAAAAACTGAAAATCCTACTACAAAAAAGACTTATATTTGGTATGAGGTGACTTATAAAACTTCATCGGAAACTATTAATGGCTATGTCCGTGAAGATTTGATTCAAGTTGAAGAAGTGGCTCTTGATGATGACTTTGCAAAAAAGCTTGAAGACTTTCCAAAAAGTTATCATAATGATTTGATTCTGCTTCACGCGATTTATCCTGAATGGAGTTTTACAGCAGATAAAGTACCTTTAAGCTTTGACGAGTCAGTTGCTGCACAGGATTATCTCTTTTACAAGCTCGTTCAGTCGACAACTAATTCATGGCTCTCTATGAGAAAAGGTTGTTTTAACTGGTCAAGTGAAAAATTTGTTGAAACTGACAGCGGTGGATGGTATGGCGCCTCCCGAGAAGTGATAGCTTATTATATGGACCCGCGAAATTTCCTTAATCCAAATGATATTTATCAGTATCTGCAACAGACCTACGACAAGAAAAGTCAGACTATAGACGGTGTTGAGCAGATAATTGAAGACACATTTCTTGACGGAAAAATTACCGATAAAAAAGACGATAATCTTAATAAAAATTATTCCGAAGTTATCCTCATGGCTGCCGAGAAATCTAATGTAAACCCTTATGTTCTTGCTTCAACTTTGATTCAAGAGCAGGGCAGAGATGGAAGTACATTAAGCAAAGGCTCAACTTACAAGGATGTCACAGTTTATAACTTTTTTAATTACGGCGCTTCGGGTAAAAATCAAGCCGATGTTATCAACAATGGTTTGAAATACGCGTATGAGCAAGGTTGGACAACCCCTTCAAAATCTATAATCGACGGCGCTGTGAGATATGGCTCGGGTTATATAAATGCAGGTCAGGATACATATTTTTACAAAAACTACAATGTTTTAAACCCTGACGAGCTATGGCATCAATACGCGCAAAATGTTGCCGATTCTCTCAATTCTTCCAAAATTCTAAAAACTGCTTATAGCAAAAATAAGGATATTAAGCTCAATTTCAGAATACCTGTTTATAACTCAATGCCCGACGATGTTTCGCCGCTTCCTGAAAAGAGTAATAAGCTTAATAACTACTATTTTGACGATATTGAGGTCGACGGTCTTACACCTGTATTTGAGCGTTTCACCTATGAGTATTCCTTGTCTGTAGAAGGAAATACGACTATTAAAATCAGTCTACCCGACGGCGCTTCACTTTACGGTAAGGACAGTTTTTCTCTCAGTAAGGGTGATAATGAGGTTAAACTCGCTGTCACTTCGCAAACAGGATATACGAATGTGTATATAATAAATGTTGATTCTCAAAAGAAATGCAAGCTTTCACTAGAAGTAGTCAATAAAATTAGCCAAGAGAAAGAAGAAAATAATTCCAGCGAAAGTAACAGTTCCCAAAATAATTCCATCGAAAGTATCAGTTCGGATAATAGTTCAAGTAGTAACAGTAGTGTTGACAAAGAACAAGAAAAAATAATTGTCCTTGGAGACACCAACGGCGACGGAAGTGTTACACTTACCGACCTTGCAAATGTAAGACTGCATTTGTTAGAGATTATTACTCTTAAAGGTGACGCCCTTAAGGGAGCTGATACCAACAATGACGACAATATTAGTATTACGGATTTGGCAAACATAAGACTGCATTTATTAGAAATAATTACTTTAAAATAACGGAGTGAGAAAATGAAATTCTTAACTAAATTCATAACAACTATCGTAACACTTGTATTAATTCTCAGTATGCTTGTGCTTCCTGCTTCCGCTGCTAAAAGTGCTACACTATATTTTAGCAGTAATTCTGTTGAGGTGGGGGATAAGGTGAGCGTTTCAGTTGCAATCAATCCCAATGAAGCAATGTACGGTGTATCATTTTATCTTCAGTATAATGACTCCGTTTTAAAGTATGATGGCGGTAATGGTAATGAAAATTCTGCAGGAGTTCTTAAAATTGTTGAATCACCGTCCGGTGAAAAAAGTGTCAAATATAGTTTCACTTTTGTAGCTCAAAAGAAAGGTACAAGCGCTATTTCGGTAACCGATTGCGTTTATGCTGTAAATGGTGAAAACGGTTCGGAAGAAAAGAGTTTTATGGGTGCTTCTGCTTCTTTGACAGTAAAGGATATCAAGCTCTCAAGCAATGCAAAGCTTAAATCACTTAAAGTTAGTGGTTTTTCGCTTTCTCCGTCCTTTTCTTCTTCTAAAACCAACTATTCTTTAAAAGTACCTTATGAAACTAAGAAAATCAATGTTACAGCAAAGGCTTCTGACAGTAACGCAAAGGTTGTAAGTGTTAAAGGTAATACAGGTCTTGATGTTGGTAAAAATACTGTTACTGTAACTGTTGAAGCTGAAAACGGCACACAGAAAAAATACACAATAACTGTTACTAGAGCGAAAAAGGATACCTCTTCCGAAAAGACCGAAAGCGAAGAAACCGAGAGTGAGACCGAAGAAGAGGAAGAACAAACATCTTTACAAACAACAATTGCGGGGACTGACTATACCATTTTAACTAAGATTCCCGAAAAAGCTTTATTCAAAGGTTTTGAGATTAAAACAAAAACCGTGAACGGATTTGAAGTTGAAACTGCTGTCGATAAAAACGAAGTTTTCTCGATCTTTTATCTAAAATCTGCTGACAGTGAAGAAATTACTCCGTATCTTTATGACGAGGTTCTTGACCAGTTCGAAAAATTGAAATATACAACTTTCGGCAAGCGTTCCTACATTTTCTCGTCAATACCAAGTGATATAACTGTTCCCGATACCTTCTATGCATCTAATACAAACATTGCAGGTTTTGAAGTGGAATGTCTTTCCGATATAAACACCGAAATGTCTGATTTCCATTATGTATATTGCTATAGCGACGGTGTATATAATTTTTACCGTTTTGATTCCTTAGAAGGTACTCTCCATAGGTTCCCCGATTTTATAAATATTGCATCGGCAGAAAAGAAAACCGACAATATATTCACAAGATTCGCCACTCTTTCCACCAATGGCAAAATTGTAATGATTGCATTAACCGTTCTGATAATAGGTATTTTTGCACTTTTAATTATGCTTATTGTCCATCTTTTCAGAAAATCCATAAATAATTATGACGATATAATTTTGTCTTCAAAGTATGAAGATTTTGACGAGGTTGAAATTAAAAATGAGGATAATGTTCTAAAATAACCCCAAAAATGCTGTCTCAGATTAGGGACAGCATTTTTTAAGAATGATATTTTATAATTTTTCATATTATTATTAGGTGATTTTATGGAAATTTTAAAATATTGTGCTATTGCTTTATTGACGATTTGCTTTTTTATAATTCTCGTATTTTCTGCAAGAACTAAAAAAGCATTAAAATTGCTATTATTTAATTCGTTTTTGGGACTAGGTGTACTGTTTGCGTTGTATTTTACTAAAAAATATACAGGTATCATTTTAGCACTAAACGAATTTACCGTAATCGGTAGCTCTATATTAGGCATACCTGCGGTAATTGGTTTTTTGATTTTAAATTTGTTGTTTTAATGTGTCGTATATGGTACATTAAATATGGTATCATTATTGCAAGAGGTGAAAATTATGCTTCAGTTCATTTACGGTTTGCCACGCTCGGGCAAAACAACAAAGATTTTGTCCTTAGTCGAGGAATTATCTTCGCGTGGTCAAAATACGGTTATTATTGTACCCGAACAGGCAACCTTTGAAACCGAAAAAGCGGTTTTAAAAACGCTTGGTGATTCCTTTGCGTTTAAATGCGAAGTGCTTAGTTTCAGTCGTTTGCAAGACAATATATTACGAAAAATCGGCGGTATTTCTGCCAAAATTTTAAAAGACAGCGATAAAATAATTTTTATGAACCGTGCGCTTAAAAGTATCGCGAATGAATTAAAAGTCTGGGGCAAGTATGCAAATTCATTGAATTTTGCAAAAACAATACTTGATACTGTCGGCGAATTTAAAATTTGTGCAATCAGTGCCGAAGAAATTAAAAACGCACAGCTTTTAACCGATAACAACAGCCTTGCGGACAAGCTTTTTGACTTGGCGCTTATATATGAAACCTATGAACTTTTAATTGCGGAGCGTTATATTGACCCTGTTGACAAGCTTACAAAGTTATATCACAATCTTGAGTCTTTTCCTTACTTTAAGGAAAAAACAGTTTTTATCGACGGTTTTAAGGGTTTTACAGGTCAACAGTTTAAGGTACTCGGCAGAATTTTAGCTCAAGCAGACGATGTTTATATCACATTCACAAATGATGCTAATTCATCGCGTGAATTTGATATTTTTTCGAATATCAGAACTGCAATAACTAAAATTGAAAAAATTGCGAAATCATACGCTGTATCGGTTGAAGAGCCGATAGTTTTGAATGAAACCTATTACAATTCAAAAACTATACCCAAGGTTGAGCGGATGCTCTCGGCAAATCATACCGAAAGTGCGCAAGATAACTCGGTTGTGGTATGTCGCGCAGATACAATTTTCGATGAAGCCGAGTTTGCCGCAAGGACTATAAGACGACTCGTGAGAACCGAAAATTATCGCTATCGCGATTTTGCTATTATCGTCCGCGATACCGAAAGTTATGCCACAGCTGTTGAATATGCCTGTCAGAAAAACGGTATTTCCTGTTTCAGTGACAAAAAACTTTCGCTTTCAGAGTTTCCGCTTTCGGTAGCCGCACTTTCGGCTATAAAGGCGCTTAATTTTTCGACCGAAAATATTTTAAGGTTTTATAAATCGGGTATCAATTATTTGACGGTAGACGAGATTTCAATGCTTGAAAACTACTGTTATCTTTGGAACATAAACGGCGAAATGTGGCTAAGTGAATGGGATATGGATGTTCGCGGTTTTGTGACCGAGGAATTTGACCAAAGTTCTATACGTGAACTCGAAAAAATCAACGCTATCCGTAAAAAAGCCATCCAACCGCTTTCACGATTTAAAGAAAACTTCCGCGGTGATGCAAGAGCAATGTCGAGCGCTGTTATAAAGTTATTAGACAGTTGCAACGCTAAAGAGTCGCTTAAAAATATGTGTAAAAAGATTTCTTCTTTTGATGTATTTTCAGGTGATGCTCTAAAGCAAGGTTATGATGTGTTTATGAGCATTTTTGATAGTCTTGTTGTATGCTTTGGAGATCAAACCTTGAGTTCTGCCGAGTTTTACGATGCCCTTAATCTTGCAATTTCGCTCGAAGAAGTCGGTGTCATTCCGCAGACTGTCGATCAGGTTATATTCGGTCAAGCTGACCGAATCAGAACATCTAACACGAAAATAGCTTTTATTCTTGGCGCTAATCAAGGCGTATTCCCGAAATATTCCGATAATAACAGCGTTTTCGGTAATAAAGAGCGCAAAAAACTTATCGATTTAGGGCTCGATATTACCGATAATCAGCTTTACACCTCGATTGACGAAAATTTCCTTGTTTACTGCAATCTTTGCTGTCCCTCGGACAAGCTTTATATTTCGTATTCGGCACAGACATTAAAGGGTGAGTCTTTAGCCGAAGCATCCTTTGTTACAAATCTGTGCGAAGGACTTGGTATCGGTAAAATTTGCGAGCCTGATAATATTAATAGTCAGAACGCGCCTGAAACCGTGCAGTCGGCGTTTTCTGAGCTTTGCCGTCGTACTGCTAAAGCAGACGAATTTTTGACATTAAAGACCGCTATTGATACCGTTGATGCCGAAAAAACCGATGCTTTAATTTCAGCTATTACTTCGGACAAAAAGACTATTACTAAGGAAAATGCGGAAAAGCTATACGGCAAGAATATTTATATGTCAGCGACAAAGTTCGACACCTTTAACCGTTGCAAATTTTCTTACTTCTGTAAATACGGATTGAGGCTTAAAAAACTTCAACCCGCGGATTTTGATGTTTTGCAACGCGGAACGATTGTTCACTATGTTCTTGAAAAAATAATTTCCGAATACAAGGAAAACATCAAAAACTTTTCGCGCGAAAAGCTAGACAGCCTTTGCGATTTTTATATCGAAGAATATTTAGGTTCGGTTGTGGGTTACAATTCGGTTAAAACTGCGCGCCATGAGTTCCTTATTTCAAAGATTTCGCGCTCTCTAAAAGAGGTTGTTTTCCATCTATCGCAAGAATTTGCCCAATCCGACTTTAAGCCTACACATTGCGAGCTTAAAATCGGCGGAAAAGACGGTATACCGCTCGATTTTGACTATTCAAAGGGTAAAATCATTATAAACGGAAGTATTGACCGTGTGGACGAATTCGGCGGCTATATCCGTATTGTCGATTACAAGACAGGAACTAAAAGCTTCAAATTGCCCGATATTTTGTTCGGTCTGAATCTTCAGATGCTTTTATATCTTTATGCGATTGTCCGCGGTCGGAATTTAGAGGATAAAAACGCGGCAGGAATTTTCTATATGCCATCAAAACGCGACCTTAATAACGAGGGTATGTCAATGAACGGACTTATGCCTGCCGATATTGAATTAGTTCGCGCAATGGAAAAGGAAAACAGAGGAGAGTTTGTCCCTGCGCTTTCTTTGAATAAGGACGGTAGCGTTTCAAAATCTTCTTCGTCTTTTATCACTCGTGATGAATTCAGCAAAATTTTTGATTATATTGAACGACTTATGAAAAAGACGGGCGACTCGATATCGAAGGGTGAAATTTTTGTGGATCCTGTTGACGGGAGAGAGTCTTCCGCTTGTGATTACTGCGATTTTAAATCGGTATGCGGTACCGAAGAAAATATCAGTATCAAGGTGCCGAGTCTTAAAAATAGTGAGGTTTTCGACCTGATGGGAAAGGGGGATAAAGATGGCATTTAACCCGACCGATGCTCAAAAAAAGGCTATATATGAAAATGGGAATATCTTGGTTTCTGCCGCTGCGGGTTCGGGTAAAACCGCTGTGCTTGTTGAGAGGGTTATTACTAAACTTTGCGACAAGCAGAAGCCCGTCCGCGCCGACGAACTGCTTGTTGTAACCTTTACTAATGCCGCAGCCGCGGAAATGCGCTCAAGAATTGAAGCAAGACTCGACGAGGAATGCCGAAATAACCCCTTTGATGCAGGACTTTTACTTCAAAAATACCTACTTTCTAATGCAAAAATTTGCACTATTGACTCTTTTTGCATTGATTTGGTGCGTGAAAATTTTGATAAGCTCGACATTTCACCCGATTTTAGAATCGGCGATGCTTCTGCGCTTAAAATTATCGATAACGAGGTTTTATATTCAATAATTAACCGATATTTTGAAGAGAAAAACGAGCTGTTTTTCGAACTTTTGGATATTGTCGGCGCAGAATTCGACGAGGGCAATTTTGCCGAACTTGTTCTGCAGTTGTATGAATTTTCCCGTCAGCTTCCGTTTCCGCAAAAATGGTATGATTTTATTTTAGAAAGTTATAATGGCGGCACCTTTAGTAAAGAGAATATATGGTACAAATACGCTTTTGAGTCGGCAAAAAAGACCGTTTCAGCTATGAAAAAACTGATTTTGGGCGCATTGGACGATATCGCGACAATTGAAGAGGCTCAAAACGCCTATCTGAGCGTTTTTAGCGATGCCAAAGAAAAAATCCTTTCTTTAGAAGAAAGTCTTGAAACAGGGGAATGGGACGCTTTATATTATGCACTTGAGGATTTTAAATTTATGCGGATGCCATCTGTTCGGGGCTTAGGTGATTATCCGCTGATTTCCGCCGCCAAAGAAACTTATAAATACCTAAATACTAAAGCACTCGAAAATCTTAAGAAAATATTCTATGCAGATTTTCAGTTTATTTGTTCGCAACACAGGAAAATTTATAAACCTTTAGAGTTGCTTGTGGAGATTTTAAAAGATTTTGACACAAAACTGTTTGAAACCTACAAAGAGCAAAACACCTTCACTTTCCACAATACCGAGCATTTGGCACTCAAACTTCTTTTCAACGAAGAAAGCGGTAAAATCACCGAGCATGCGAAAGAACTTATCGGCAATTACAAGGAAGTAATGGTTGACGAATATCAGGATACCAACGACCTACAGAATATGCTTTTCAGCGTGCTATCGGATAACGAGAAAAAGCTGTTTGTGGTAGGGGATGTCAAGCAGAGTATTTACGCCTTTCGCGGTGCTAATCCTATTAACTTTTTAAGTAAAAAGAACAGTTATATTGATATTGATGAAGCAAGTTTTGGCGAGGCACGAAAGATAATCCTCGGCAACAATTTCCGTTCTTGTAATCAGGTTTGTGAGTTTGTAAATTATTTCTTCAGTCTATTTATGCAAAGCTTTAGCGGAAATATCGAATACAATGACGAAGAAAAGCTTATCGGTACTGCCGTTTTCCCCGAAACCGAAGATTTAGCTGTGAGTATGGATATTATTGACTGCAATCAGTCGGACGAAAAAGGGCTTATTCTTGAAGCTCGACAAATTGCCGAGTTTATAAAGAAAACGATAAACGGTAATGAGTGTATTAAGGTAAATGACAGCGAGCTTCGAAAAGCAAAATACGGCGATTTTGCGATACTTTTGAGGTCTGTAAGCAACAAAGCACCCGAGCTTGTAAAAGAACTCAAAGCACGGGGAATACCTGTCAATTTGAGTGTAGGTGAATTTGCCGAAACTATTGAAATTTCGACCTTCTTGGCGCTTTTAAAGGTTATTGACAACCCACAAAGCGATATTGAGCTTGTCACAACTATGATGTCGCCGATTTTCAGTTTCACTCCCGATGATTTAGCTCAAATCAGAGCCGATAAAAAGGACGAAAATCTATATTCTGCGGTGATATTTGCCTCAAATAACGGCAATAAAAAAGCTAAAGAATTTTTATCGCAAATCGAAAAATTCCGTCTTGACGCGGCAACACTTTCGCTTGATAAGTTGATTTCAAAACTTTTGGTTGTAACCGAGTATCTTAATATCGCATCGTCTTTGTATGACGGTCAGAAACGCCGCAATAATTTGTTGCTTTTGTGCGATTACGCGGCACAGTATACCGCAAATAACAATAGTTCATTATCAGGTTTTGTAGAGTTTGTTTTAAAGCAGTCGCAAAATTTGACTGTCGGCGCAGGGGCAAATAATACTGACGCGGTTAAAATTATGAGTATCCACGCGTCAAAGGGACTTCAGTTTCCTGTGTGTATTGTGGCTTCTACCACCTCGCGTTTTAACGATATGGAATCCCGTTTTTCTGCCGCATTTTCGGTTAAAAACGGCTTAGGTTTCAAATATTTT
>JAZNLE010000075.1:0-5130 GCA_045578885.1 Acutalibacteraceae bacterium
ACAGCCCATGTTTTTATCAAACGCGCCGAAGATTACAGTTTTTATCCGTGAGTTTATAATAGCACCCGTACACATCGGGCAGGGCTCGAGGGTGACATATATTTCGCATTCGTCAAGACGCCAGTTATGAAGCTTTTCGCATGCGGATTTTATCGCTTCTATTTCAGCGTGGGAAAGCGCGTTCTGTTTTTGCTCGCGCTTGTTATGACCGCGCGAAATTACTTCGCCGTCCTTTACTATAACCGCACCAACGGGAACTTCGCCCTCGCTCGCGGCTTTTCTTGCTTCTTCTAAAGCCAAAGCCATAAATTTCTTATCCATAATACACCTTTAAAAATAGCGGTCAAAAGACCGCTTTTTTTAGTTTACATAATGTTTTCAAATGGTTGCTAATCCCAAGCCTTGAGCTTCTAGGAATTTTTCTCCTTTTAGTTACCAAAATATGCTAAAGATTCTATGAAGCAAACAATCATAAAAATAATTATGGTAGGACTTGTGAAAAACCATTTGTAAATTTTACCGCCCGTGGAATGTAATTTTTTCTTCTTAAAAGTATATGCGCCTTTACGTTCTTTGAGAAGAAAAATTGCAACAATTCCTACCACCAGACAAATCACAAGATGAATTCCGTAAATAATGTTCTGACTCTGATTACTTAAGTTTTTAAAGAGATAATCGAACACAACCGATACAAAATTATTAAAGAAATGAACCGCAACCGCAAGCCAGATTGTCTTTGTTTTTACTGCGATAAAACCTAAAACAAGACCTGTCAGAAAAGCAAAAGGTATCTGTTGGAAGTTGCCATGCATTATACCGAACACCGCCGCCGAGCACATAACCGCAAAGCCGTCACCGAACTTGCGTAAAGAACCTAAAATAATTCCTCTGCAAGCGAATTCTTCGACCAAAGCGGGCACTATTGCAATCGCTATCGTGGTTAACATAAAACCTAAAAATCCTGTAGGATATTCGTTGTAGGGAACCTCGTAATTTACACCCATAGACGAAAAAATGCTACCAAGAAAACTTACCGCTATATTCGAAAAAGCACAAAAGGATATCCCGAGCAAAATGTACGGTAAAATATCCTTACGCTTCGGCATTTTAAAGCGGATAAGGCTTGAAATTCGATGTCCCCTCGCCTTAAAAAGCAAGGCAAACGGGAAAGTGAACATCAAGATAGATAAAATCACCTGTAAAATCTGCAAAAATGCAGGGTCGGCAATAAATTCGTAAGAAACCCTTATATTAAAGTTTGTAAGCAAAGCAAAAAACCACTTCAAAATATAAGCAAGGCTGGAACTTATTGCTAACACAATAAGGAGCGCGCCACCTATTGTGTTAGCAATTTTCTTTATTTCGCGGCGTTCCTCAAACTCTTCGGGTGTGAACCCGTAAGGAATATAAGTTACATACCTTTGTTGCGATTGTGAATTTTGGGGAGGTTGATTATTATAATCTAAATGTTGGTCCATAAACTAAACTCCGTTTTTAAAATTTACCGCTTAATTTACTGTTTCTTCCCCTGTTTCCACTTCTTCGGCCTCGTTTTCAACAAGACCTGCTTCTGCATCAGCCTCTTCGGGCTTATCATTAACTTCCGCCTCGTCGTGTTCAGCTATACCAACCGACAAAATCTTACGAACGATGTCGCCGTTGGAATTCGTAGTTCTCATAACACGAACTCCCTTTGCAGGACGGGCGAATTCCGAAATATCGTCCGCAAAGATACGAATAATAATGCCGTCGTCAGCAATCATAATGATGTCAGTATCCTGAGCCACAGGAAGTACAGCCGCAACATCGCCGTATTTATCACAGCGGTAGTTCTTAATACCCTTACCTCCGCGTGACTGCAAGCGATAGTCGGAAATATTACTAATTCTGCCGAAGCCTGTTTCGGTGATAGTAAGAACGCGGGTGTTTTCATCGCAGATAGCCATATCCACAACGCTGTCACCCTCGCGCATGGTGATAGCCTTAACACCGCGCGCAGTTCTGCCCATTGTACGAACATCGCTCTCTTTAAACTGAATAGCAAAGCCTTTCTTGGTTGCGATAAGGATATTTTCTTCACCGCTTGTAAGGCGTACAAACTTAAGTTCGTCACCCTCGTCAATTGAGAGCGCGATAATACCTGTTTTTCTTGTATTCTTAAATTCAGAAAGGCGTGTACGCTTAATAATACCCTTTTCGGTAACCATACATAAGTAACGCTCGTTGTCGTCCTTAACTGTGCAAGGAAGAATTGTCATAATCTTTTCTTCAGGCATAAGCGGAATAACATTTACAACGCTCAGTCCCTTACTTTGACGGCTTCCCTCGGGAATTTCATAAGCCTTAATTCTGTAAACACGACCAAGGTTTGTGAACATCATAATGCTGTCGTGCGAAGAGCATATAAACATATTCTGAACAATATCATCTTCGCGGGTGTTCATACCCTTGATACCCTTACCGCCACGGTTCTGTACGCTGTATTCACTAGCAGGAACACGCTTGATATAGCCGTTTTCGGTCTTAGTGATAACACATTCTTCTTCGGGGATGAGGTCTTCAATATCAACCTCGCCCGCAACATCGGTAATGTCGGTGCGGCGGTCGTCCGAAAATCTGTCGCGAAGATTTAAAGCTTCGATCTTAACTATATCGAGAATTCTCTCTCTGCTTGCAAGAATTGCTTCACATTCCTTAATAAATGCTATTTTTTCTTCCAATTCGTCAAGAATTTTCTGTTTTTCAAGACCTGACAACTTACCTAACTGCATCTGAACAATAGCAGTAGCCTGAATATCGTCAAGGTTGAAACGCTCCATCAAGGCTTCCTTACTTTCAGGAATACCCTTACTTGCACGGATAATTGCAATAACCTCGTCAATAAAGTCGAGAGCAACCTTCAAACCCTCTAAAATGTGGGCGCGTTCTTCTGCTTTGCGCTTATCATAAGCAGTTCTGCGCTCGATAATATCGCACTGGAAGTCAATGCAGTTCTGAAGCATCTCTTTAAGTGTCAAAATCTGCGGTTTGCCGTTTACTATTGCGAGCAAAATTGCGCCGAAAGTAGTCTGCAAAGAAGTATTCTTATAAATTTTATTAAGAACAACCTGCGGATTTGCATCTTTTTTAAGGTCGACGATAATTCTGATACCGCCGTCACGCTTAGAAGAGTAGTCAACAACATCGTCAATACCCTCAATGCGCTTGTCAGCCGCTAAATCGTAAATATTTTTAACTAAATCCTGCTTTTTAACCTTGTAAGGAATTTCGGTAATAACAATTCTGAATCTGCCGTTACGGGTTTCTTCAATTTCTGCCTTACCGCGAACAACTATTTTACCGCGGCCTGTAGCATAAGCGGCACGAATACCGCTTCTTCCCATTATAATACCTCCTGTTGGGAAGTCAGGTCCCTTGATATACTGACAAATGTCCTGTAATTCTGCTTCGGGGTTGTCGATAAGACAGCACATACCGTCGATAACTTCACCAAGATTATGAGGAGGAATTTCAGTAGCCATACCAACCGCGATACCCGAAGAGCCGTTTACTAAGAGTTGAGGGAAACGAACAGGCAATACTGTCGGTTCTTCCAAACGGTTATCATAGTTAGGGCTGAAATCCACAGTTTCCTTGTCTATATCGTCAAGCATACTGTGAGAAAGACGGTTCATTCTAGACTCGGTATAACGGTAAGCAGCAGCAGGGTAGCCGTCAATGTTACCAAAGTTACCGTGACCGTCAATAAGCGGATATCTTAGTGAAAAGTCCTGCGCCATACGAACCATCGCATCATAAACAGAAGCGTCACCGTGCGGATGGTATCTACCAAGCACCGAACCCACCGTATCGGCACACTTACGATATGCCTTATCGGGAGTCAAGGAATTTTCATACATTGTGTAAAGTATTCTTCTGTGAACAGGCTTTAGTCCATCGCGTACATCGGGGATAGCACGGCCCACGAGTACCGACATCGAGTACTGAAGCATACTTTGTCTGACTTCATCAACAATTTCTACCGGCTGAATGTTGGTTTCTTCATTACTCGGCCAATATACATTTTCTTGTTTTGCCATTATCTATCCCTCCTTAAATATCCAAATCTGTCGCAAATACTGCGTTTTCTTCAATAAATCTTCTTCTCGGCTCAACCTCTTCGCCCATAAGCATTGTAAAGGTTTCGTCAGCCAATTCGGCATCAGCCATTGTAACTCGAAGCATTGTTCTGTGTTCGGGGTCCAAGGTGGTTTCCCAAAGCTGTTCAGGATTCATTTCACCAAGACCTTTGTAACGCTGAACATCAACATTGCCGCCGAGTTGCTCTATATACATATCTCTTTCTTCGTCAGTAAAAGCATCATAATACTTTTTACCCTTTGCCACGCGGTAAAGCGGAGGCTGTGCTAAGTAAATATGACCTGTTTCTATAAGCTCTGGCATATAACGGAAGAAGAAAGTTAAAAGAAGTGTTCTGATATGGCTACCGTCAACATCGGCATCGGCCATAATAACAATTTTGTCGTAACGAAGCTTGTTTATATCAAAGTTTTCAGCAATACCTGTACCTAATGCTACAACAACAGGGGTAAGCTTATCGTTTCCGTAAACCTTATCCACTCTTGCCTTTTCAACATTGAGCATCTTACCCCAAAGAGGCAAAATTGCCTGATAGGTACTGTTTCTGCCCTCTACTGCCGAACCGCCCGCCGAGTCACCCTCGACGATAAAGATTTCTGTCTTTGTCGGGTCATTAGAAATACAATCTTTTAATTTTTCAGGCATACGGGTTTTACCGCCGATACCCGACTTATTACGCTGTAAATCACGGGCTTTTTGAGCTGCTTCACGCGCATTTGAAGAAGCAATTGACTTATCAAGAATAATCTTAGCTTCCTGTGGGTGTTCTTCCAAATATTGCATTAACTTATCGGCAACAATATTGTTAACTAATGTACCGATAGCGGTGTTACCAAGTTTTGCTTTTGTCTGGCTTTCAAACTGCGCATCAGTAAGCTTAACCGAAACCACCGCAATAAGACCTTCGGAAATATCCTCACCCTTAAGGTTATTATCAGCGTCTTTAAGGAATTTGAAGTTTCTGCCGTATTTATTAACAACACGCGCAAG
>JAZNLE010000076.1:0-8572 GCA_045578885.1 Acutalibacteraceae bacterium
CCTGCGGCGCGGAGCTTTTGGGAAGTTTTCTTTCTTTATCCAGGCGTAAAAGCTATAAGAATGCACCGAAGAGCGCATTTTTATTACAAGCATAATATGATGTTTTTAGCGCGTCTTGTGTCGCAAAGAGCGGCGCGCAAAACGGGTATCGAAATTCACCCCGGTGCTACTATTGGCAGACGCCTTGTTATTGACCACGGTACAGGGGTTGTAATAGGTGAAACGACCGAGATAGGTGACGATGTGCTTATCTATCAGGGCGTGACTCTCGGCGGTACGGGTAAGGATACAGGCAAGCGACATCCAACTATTGGCAACAATGTTATGATAAGCGCGGGCGCAAAGGTTTTAGGTCCCTTTAAAATCGGGGATAATTCGCGTGTTGCGGCAGGCGCTGTGGTACTCGCGGAAGTACCGCCTAACTCGACTGTTGTCGGTGTTCCTGCGCGTGTTGTCCGTCAGGACGGAAAGCGTGTGGCGTTAGACCAAATTCACATACCCGACCCTGTAAAACAAAAAATGGACTCGCTCGAAAACCGAATTGCCGAGCTTGAAGCGAAACTCAAGGAGAAAATACAATGAAAATTTTTAACACATTAACAAGACAAAAAGATGAATTCAAACCGATTACCAAGGGCGAAGTAAAGATTTACGCCTGCGGTCCGACGGTTTATAACTATATTCATATCGGTAACGCGCGTCCGCTTTGCGTTTTCGATGTTTTGCGCCGTTATTTTGAGTGGCGCGGTTTCAAGGTAAACTTCGTTCAGAATTTTACTGATATTGACGATAAGCTTATCAACAAGGCTAATGCTGAGGGCATCACCGTACCCGAGGTTGCCGAGAGATTTATCGGCGAATTCTGGACCGATGCTAAGGGACTTAATGTTCGCGAGGCTACCGTTCATCCCCGCGCTACCGAAAATATTGCCGAAATACAGGGTATTATCACTGCTCTTATCGAAAAAGGCTATGCTTATGAGTCGGGCGGAGATGTTTACTACCGAGCTAAAAAGTTCGGCGAATACGGTAAGCTTTCGCATCAGCCGCTCGAGGATTTGGCAGAGGGTGCCAGCAATCGTGTTGACAGCGGGGCTGATATTAAGGAAGACCCGATGGACTTCTGCCTTTGGAAAGGCGCTAAAGAGGGCGAGCCCTATTGGGAGTCCCCTTGGGGTAAGGGAAGACCTGGTTGGCATATCGAATGCTCGGCTATGGCAGGAAGATATTTAGGTAAGACCATTGATATCCACTGTGGCGGTCTTGACCTTATTTTCCCCCATCACGAAAACGAAATCGCGCAATCGGAAGCGGCAAACGGCTGTGATTTTGCGCATTATTGGATGCACAACGGTTTTATCAATGTTGATAACCACAAGATGTCAAAATCTTTAAACAATTTCTTTACAGTTCGCGATGTTGCGGAAAAATTCGGTTATGAGCCTATTCGCTATTTCCTTATTTCTTCGCAGTACAGAAGCCCGATCAACTATTCGGTTGATATTATCGAACAGGCTAAAAATTCGCTTGAGCGTCTTTACACCTGTCGTGATAATATTGATTTTGCGCTTAAAAACGCCGAAGAGGGTGGCGAAGTTCCTGCATTCTTAGAAGAACGCAAGAGTGAGTTTATTGCCGCTATGGAGGACGATCTTAACACTGCCGATGCTTTGGCTTCTATTTTTGTTCTCGTTCGTGATATCAACAGTGCTATTGCAAACGGTGCAAAAAAAGCAACATTAGAGGCTTGCGCTGATATGTTCGACCAGTTGACAGGAGTTTTAGGCCTTGTTTACAACCGCAAGGAAGAGGTTTTAGACAGCGAGATAGAAGCGCTTATCGAAAAGCGTACCGAGGCTCGTAAAGCCAAAGATTTTAAAACTGCTGACGAAATCCGCGATAAGTTAAAAGAAATGGGTATCATTCTTGAAGATACCCCCCAAGGCGTAAAATGGAGCAGAAGTTAAAAAAAGAGCCGTTAGGCAAAGACTTTTATATTTATGTAAGCGAGCATCATACCTTTGGTACGGATGCGGTCTTACTTGCTAATTTCTCAAAGGCGCGAAAGAACGATAAAGCGGTCGATTTGGGAACGGGTTGCGGAATAATACCGTTTTTGATGCTCCGCGACGGCAATTTGCGGTCGGCGGTAGGTGTTGATATAAGCGAAGAGGCAATAACTTTAGCCAAGAAAACCAAGGAAGAATTAGGACTTTCAAATTTTGATGCAATAAACTGCAACCTTAAATCGTTAAAAGGACAGGTAGAGTTTGGTTGCCATACGCTTGTGACCTGTAATCCGCCTTATAAAGCAAATAACGCAGGGCTTCAGAATCCAGACGAGATAACAAAGGTTGCCCGTCACGAGATTGAATGTACTTTGCGCGATATTGTTAGCGTTTCGGCAAAGCTTTTACAGACGGGTGGTAGACTTTGTATGTGCCACCGTCCTGAAAGAATGTCGGAGTTAATGTCGCTTATGACTGAATGCAAGGTAGAGCCTAAACGGCTCCGCCTTGTCTGTCAGCGAAAGGGTGAGGAGCCTTGGCTTGTGCTTGTAGAAGGCAGACGCTGCGGTAAAACAGGACTTCGTATAGAACCAACCCTTTATGTTGAAGAAAATGGCGATTTTTCAAAAGAAATGATAGAAATTTACGGCGCTTATAAGGAGGCGTATTTATAATGGCGGGTAAGCTTTATGTTGTAGGTACGCCGATAGGTAATCTTGGGGATTTCAGCCCCAGAGCTATAGAAACTCTCGAAAAAGCTGATTTTTTGGCAGTTGAGGACACCCGAGTTACCGTAAAGTTACTTAATCATTTTGAAATTAAGAAAGAGATGCTTTCTTATTACGAGCACAACAAAGCGAGCAGGGGCAATCTTATCCTTGAAAGACTTTTAAGAGGTGAGACCTGTGCCTTGGTATCGGATGCTGGGATGCCTGGCATATCCGACCCAGGTGAAGACCTTGTAAGGCTTTGTTATGAAAATAATATCTCCGTCGAGTCGGTACCCGGACCGAGCGCTATTACTACCGCGCTTTCGATTTCGGGTATGCCGTCGGGCAGATTTTGTTTTGAAGGTTTTCTAACCAATCAAAAAAACGGCAGAAGACTTCATTTAGAAGAGCTTAAAAGCGAAAAGCGAACAATGGTTTTCTACGAAGCTCCGCATAAATTACTTGCAACCCTTGATGATATGCTTAATATTTGGGGTGAGCGCGATATCGCGGTGGTGAGGGAACTTACGAAAGTTCACGAAACTGTTTTTCACACAAATTTAAGCGGCGCTTTGGAGCACTACACTCAAAACACACCGCGCGGCGAATTTGTGCTAATTATTAGCGGTGCCAAAGAGGAGAAAAAGGAATATACTTTGGAAGATGCTGTGGAAATCGCGAAAAAATTGGTGGCACAGGGTCATTCGACCTCCTTTGCCGCAAAGGAAGCAGCAGCTGTTACGGGTATAAAAAAAGGCGATATTTATAAAACTCTTTTGCAGAATTAAAGGTGGATTATGGAAAATAATAACGGATTTAAAATAGTCGAAGTTCCTGACAATTTTGATTTAATGGAAATTGATAATTCCTATAAAAGAAACCGCTTTAAGAAGAAAAAACGCGGAATTTCAGGATTTTTTCAAAAAATGGGCTTAGCAATAGCTGGTTGGTGGCGAAAACTCAAAAAATGGCAGAAGATTACCTGTGTTTCGCTTTCTTCCATTTTGGCTTTGGCTTTGGTAGTATTGATAATTTTTACTACGGGACTGGGTTATAATTATAATAATATTACAGGTAATCCTGATGATTTAGGTTTCGAGAATGTTATTGATAAAAAGATTGTTAATATTGCACTTTTCGGTGTTGATACCAGAAGTCTTAAGTCTATGAAGGGTAATTCCGACAGTATTATGGTGCTTAGTATCAATACCGAAACTAAGACTGTTAAAATTGTTTCTATAATGCGTGATTCTTTGGTTTGTATTGAAAAGAGCACCGGTAAATCCTATAATAAAATCAACAGTGCCTACGCTACGGGCGGGCCCGAGCTTGCGATTAAAACCATAAATCAGAACTTCGGTCTCGATATTTCGGAATATGCAACGGTTAACTTCTACGGTATGGCCGAAATTATTGAAGCAGTAGGCGGTATTGAAGCCGAGCTTACATATCAAGAGGTTTCAACAAATCATACCGATGGCTTTAACGGTCTTGTTAAGCGTCAGTGTGAAAAATTCGGTGTTGACCCTGAGAGTTATTATATTAGAACTGAGGGTAAGCACCATCTTAACGGTATTCAGGCTGTTGCTTATTCGAGAATCCGTAAATTTAAAAATATCTGGGGCACAAATAATGACTTCGGCAGAACCGACCGTCAGCGTTATGTAATGGAACAGCTTTTCAATAAGGCTTTGAAGCTCCCGAAATCGCAGTATGTAAAGCTTGTAAAAGCGCTTATCCCTTATACCGAAACCTCGCTTTCTTACAGCGAGATTATGGGCTTGGCGTTTGATATATTATTAAAATCTCCTACATTTGAACAGTCGAGAATGCCTCTTTCAGAATACCAGATGAAAGCGCCTAACATTCCGCGTGTTGGTTCTTGTGTTTATTATGATTTGGAATTTGCGAAGAACGTTTTGCACGCATTTTTCTATGAAAATATAACTCCTGAAGCTTATGTTGAGGCTAACGGTATCGGTAAGAATGACTGGTATGCACAGCGTTACAGCACTTCCGTGACTTCGCAAACAGTGATAAGCAGCAAACCGCAACAAACCGAAAGTACTAAAGGGGATACAAGTTCTAAGGTAAGTTCGACCCAGAGTTCTTCTAAGAAACCTGTCACTTCAAGCAAGCCTTCAAGTAGCAGTAAAAAATCACAAAGTTCAAGTAGTTCCTCTTCGGTCAAGGATGTAACTTCAGGCGTGGATAAAACTCCAAGTGAGAACAAGACCCCGAGCGAGAATAAGACTCCGAGCGAGAACAAGACTCCGAGTGAGAATAAGACACCAAGTGAGAATAAGACACCAAGCGTGGATAAAACTCCAAGCATGGATAAGACACCAAGCGCGGATAAAACTCCAAGCGCGGATAAAACTCCAAGTGAGAATAAAACACCGAGTGAGAATGAAACTCCGAGTGAGAATGAAACTCCGAGTGAGAATAAGACACCAAGCGTGGATAAGACTCCTAGTGAAGATAAAACTCCAAGTGCAGAAACCTCGTCGGATAATATAACAACGCAGTAGGTGATTTTATGAAAAAGACCAACTGTGAAAGTTGTTCAAATTATGTCTATGACGAGGAAATGGACTGCTATTTTTGTGAAGTCAATTTAGACGAGGATGAAATGCACCGTTTTTTGACTTCGCAAACCTTTAATTGCCCGTATTTCAATTTTTATGACGAATACGGTATAGTCAGAAAACAAAATTGAGGTTCAGAATGATTTATTTTTATTTGGTATTGAGCGCGGCTCTTTTGCCGATTTTCAACAATTTTTTTGAAATCTTTAGGCAAAGCTATTCTTGGTGGTTAGTTCCTGTTTTGTTTGTGGGTTTCTTTTTGGCATTTGTCATTTTGCATTTGGCTTGGTTCATACTTTCATTTGCGTTTGTTAGCTTTAAATCAAGTCAGGACAAGGGTGCTAAGTATTACCGCTTTGTTTTGAAAGCATCGTTGCCGCTTATTGTGTCTTTGGCAAGGGTTAAGATAAATTTAAGCGGAATATCGCTAAGTGATATACCCATCGATCGCGAAATGCTTTTTGTCTGCAACCATCAGCATAATTTTGACCCAGCGATTATATGGTCGGTTTTCCCCGATAACAATATAGGGTTTATCGGTAAAAAGGAAATTTATAAAACAATGCCTTTAATAGGCAAGATAATGCATAAGCTTTACGGCTTGCCAATAGACAGGGAAAACAATCGTGAGGCGGTAAAGACTATTATTGGTGCGATAAAGCTGATTAAGGACAAAAAGGTTTCAATAGCGGTTTTCCCCGAGGGATATACCAGTAAAAACTGCGAGCTTTTGCCTTTCAGAAACGGTGCTTTTAAGATTGCACTTAAAACAAATGTGCCGATTGTGGTTTGCGCGCTTAACGGCACGCGTGAAATTCCTAAGAGAATGATTTGGCGTGGCTGTGAGGTCGATTTCTGCATTGTTGATATAATTTATCCCGAACAATTTGAGGGTATGAATACTAACGAAATTGGTGAAATGATTCACCCCAAGATGCTCGAAGCACTTAATAAACTAAAGAATAAGTAAAAATAAATGTCAATCTTTAAAAAAAGATTGACATTTCATCTTTATAAATATATAATAATATGTGCTCGTGAAAGTCACGCAGAAAATATCTAGATGTGGCTCAGTTTGGTAGCTTTGAGTTTGACCGCCGCCAGTGGCGGATGAAGGGAAAACGAAAAGGCGCCGCGGTCGAAACTTTTAGGCGCGAAAGCTCATAAAAAGTTTCGGGCACCGCAAGAGTAAGCTGCGTAGCAGCGCGGTAATATTGCTTAAGCAATTGGAAAAACAATCAAAAACTTAATATCGAGATGTGGCTCAGTTTGGTAGAGCGCTGCGTTCGGGACGCAGAGGCCGCAGGTTCGAATCCTGTCATCTCGACCAAACACGAATAATCCGAACCTCCGTCTAATAGGCGGCGGGTTCGGATTTTCTCTTTCAATAGACTATCCAAATTTTAACTCAAAGAAAAACGGAGGCTAGTTTATGAAAGACTTCATGAAAGAATTTTACTATGGCAATATTGACCCGCAAGCTCGCAGTATCAAACAGAGTAAAGCGGTAATGAAAGAAATGCAAACGCTCAATGAAACGGAAGAATACTTAACCGCCAAACTCAAAGGCGAAGAAAAGAGCAAGTTTCTCGACCACGTAAACGCTTGGAGTGTGGTGAACGGAGAGTCCAACCTCGATAGTTTCATTGTCGGATTTAGACTCGGCGCAAAGTTCACGTACGATACCTTTATCAGCGACAATGCTCCCTTTAGCGATTTCTTATGGGAGGATAACTGATATGGAAAAGTATATTTATGACGAATCGAACGGTTTGTGGTATGAGTTGCACGGCGATTATTATCTACCCTGCTTTACACTACCGGAAGTTGAAACAAAAGAAATCGGTATATGGGGTATGCGGCATTTAGATTATCTTAAATCTCGCCGAAAAGCCACCTACAACCGATTGCAAACCGAAGGCAAACTCAATTCCTATCTGTATGATATAAACGCGCAAGCGCAAGAAATATTTGATAATCTTATAGTGCAGTATAAGAAATTTGAGGGCATTACGGAGGAACTGAAAGCAACCGACCAAATGGAATGGGTGCGCCGAATGAATAACATCAAACAGCGCGTAACCGAAATCGTAAATAACGAACTAATTTATAAATAAGCCAAGTTTCAGCTTTGTGGTAAAAGTTGATATACAAAAACGCTCGCCTGATTATTCAAGCGAGCGTTTTCTTATGCTTTTGAATCCAATTCTTTTATATTTGTATCGACAATTTCTTTAAGTACTAAGTAAGCATTTTTAAATATTAGTTGCCACTCTTCGTTTAAAGGATCAATGATTTCGTGAAATAATGCATTTCTCAAACGGTAAACAAAACACAAAAACCCAATCACGCTATTCAAGTTTCTTAATTCGTACAATTTGTCATACCAATCTTTTTCAAAAGCGGTTAGATCTCTTTGTGGTCGCAATTCCACGTTCGTATGATAATCAAAATAATTTAAAGGCATTTGATGAATTATTTCATAGGTGTCTCTATACAACGACATTTCTTCAACGCTTTTATTGCTATCATCCTTTGCGTTTAACATAAAGATTGACCATATTATTGATATAGCACGTTTTTCTAAACTTTGGATTTTAGTTAATTGTCTTGGTCCGTATGAAATGGTTTCGTAGTATTTCTTAAATGCTTGAACTACACAGTGGGTCAACTCTCCGTTTATTTCCCTCAAAAGCCAAGAAAAATAATCCTGCTCACTTACTTTGGAATGTTCCGTGATATATTCAGCAGATTTAGACAAGACATGCGAAATATTACACTCAAATTGGACATTATCATTATATTCTACGCCATAATGTGTTCCAAACATTCGGACAAATCCCGTTATTATGAAACTCCATTTAGTTCCTCGATTGCGATTCATTTTTAATCCTACGACTAAGCATTCGGACTTATCGGGCGGAATATCGCGATAAGTATAATTGAAGTTTTCGTTAACATGGTAAAAATCCCAAAAATAGTATTCTGGATATTTTTCCATAATAACCTTTCTGCCTTCATGATATAACGTTTCAATATGCCCTCTTGTTATATCGTTCAAGACAAACTTCTTCTTACCTTCTCGAAGATAATATTTATTATATGCGGATAAATATTTGCCGTCGCCTCTTGTGTTTTTTGCTTCAGGAAACATAATTCGTAGTGTAGAAATGTACGCAAACCATGTTTTTATGAACAGAGAAACAAAATCGGCTTCTGTAACTGCTTTCCAATTCTTGTATGTTTGAATCTCTGGCATATTATC
>JAZNLE010000077.1:0-6438 GCA_045578885.1 Acutalibacteraceae bacterium
ACGATCCGACTTCTGTAATTGAGGTCGCAGGAAATTCTGACTCCCCTCGCCTTTGCGGCTTCACAAGCCTGTTTACAGATTTCAACAAGATTCTTGCCGAGTGCGGGAGTGATACCCGTGAAGTGGAACCAGTCGGCACCCTCAAAGATGCTGTCCCAATCGAAATCAGCCTTGTCGGCCATCTGAATTGCCGAATATGCACGGTCGTAAATACAAACCGAGCCGCGCTGCGAAGCGCCCTTCTCGAGATAATAGATACCAACGCGCTCACCGCCTCGAACGATTTTCGAGGTGTCAACGCCGAAGTAACGAAGGCTGTCAACCGCAGCCTGGCCGATAGCGTGCTTGGGTAACTTTGTTACATAGACGCTGTCCATACCGTAGTTTGCGAGGCTTACCGCAACATTGGCTTCACCGCCGCCGAAGGTTGCCTGCATCTGGTCGTTTTGGAATGTACGATAGTAGCCGTTGGGGGCGAGTCTTAACATAATTTCGCCGAAAGTAACTATTCTTGCCATATTATTTTTCCTCCATTTTCTCAAGCGCTTCTTTTACGAAGAAGCTGCCGCCGATAGCTTCGATTTTGTCGAATGCTAAAAATTCGTCGATATTGCTTCTGTCAACGCCGCCTGTGGGGATGAATTTAACCTGCGGGAATGGAGCGGAAAGAGCTTTTAACGCCTTAAGACCGCCGTAAACATTTGCAGGGAAGAACTTAACTGTGGTGATACCAAGGTCAAGCGCTTGCATAATTTCGGTCGGGGTAACACAGCCCGGATAGTAGGGGATGTTGTTTTTAATACAAATCTTTGCAACATCTACCGAAAGACCTGGGGACACAATAAACTGTGCGCCTGCAGCGAGTGCATCTTCGCACTGCTTAGCGTTGATTACGGTACCTGCGCCTATCGACATATCGGGATAGTTTTTGCAAGCGTATTCAATCGCTTCTTTGGCACAAGCGGTGCGGAAGGTAATTTCAGCACAGTTGATGCCACTGTTTTTGAGAGCGGTCAAAATCTTATCGGTTTCGCCCAACTCCTTGATTACTACAACGGGTACAAATTTTTCCATCGTAAAATCTCCTTTTTATATAGGTATATTTTCAAGAATATTATACTATCTTTAAAAATGAAATGCAATCGTAATTTTTAAAAAAGCTGAGTTTTGCTTAAAAAAGTTCTTAAAAATCTAAAAAACACCTCAAAAAGAGAATAAAAAAATAATACTGTTCGCCAAAACGAACAAAAAATCAATAAAGACAAAATCTCATAAATCCCTTATTTAAAGGTGTTTTTTGGTAAGGTTGCTAATTTTCGACAAATTCCCCGTCGGTTTAATTTGCGTGATTTTTTTAAAAAATTACTCGTTACAAAGAAAGCTTTGTTTGATAAAATTTTATTGTAAACGAAACAAAGGGGGATTTTTATGAACCGTGTCAGTAGCCGTCTTTTTACGATAGACGGCGATACAGTTGAAATAAAAAGCGTATATGATGCTGAAATCGGACAGTATATATATGATTACCCCGATTTTAACGAAAATCCAAGGATAACGCCTGACGGGCGACGGTGGGTTAACGTTACGAATGACAACTGCCCCTACGCTGATGAGGAATACGGCGACTGCGGTTCGTGTCGGTTTTTCAGAAGTGAAAATGAGGGAGATTTAATAGGAGTTTGTGATAACTCAGAGCTTATAGTTTTGAAAGGAAGCGATACAAAATGAAAATGACAAACACAGGATTAAAAAAATTGATGGCGCTGTTCTTAGCTGTCGCGGTTTTTGTGAGCACCTTGCCCACATTAAGTATGACCGTTTCTGCGGCTGAAATCAACCCGATCGGCACAAGAACAACCGACGCTTCTACATTGGACGGATGGAAGCATTTGTTTATAGAATCTGCCATGGATGATGTCGAGTTTACTACCGAAAACGCAGGCGGAATCTGGACCGACAAATCGGTATTTGCGGCAGATAGCCTACCGTCACAGTTAACTTCCCCTGTGTCTGCAGAGAGAACAAGACTTTCGGTAACAGACGACGGTAATAACTTCCTTGTGTCGCTTTCTGCGATTGCCTCCAATAAAGAGATCGTCGGTTATTCGACACTCCCCACCGACACTGTTTTCGTGCTTGATGTATCAAGCTCGATGACTTCAAGCGGTTCTAATAGAACGAGTGCGGTTGACGATTTGGTGGCTTCTGCCAATAAATCTATCACTGACCTTTTGAAAATCAATCCCAACAACCGTATAGCAGTTGTTTTGTATGCAGGTAACACCAACCTTTCGTTCAGTAATGCCCAAGGTACTACAACGGTTCTTTTGCCGCTTGATACCTATACTGCAGGAAGTACCTCTGGCGGAGTCGGTCAGTTCCTGCAAGCGACCTCCAATAATACGGCTATAAGAGTTGCTAATAATGTGAGAGGTGCCGAGAACGGAGCAGTTTCGGGCACCAAAAACACCTCTACAGGTACATTTATTCAAGACGGTATCTACGAAGCGATGAGAGTTTTCCGCGCGGCTGAAACCGAGGTTGAGGGCGGCGTTCAGGCAGGTGTCGGCAGAAAGCCGATTATGATTCTTATGTCTGACGGCGAAGCCACATTGGGCAACCCTGATTATGACGGTAATGACCAAATGACCGACCTTGGCACAAGTATTATGAATTACTATCAGGGTAGCGGTACAAACGGCAACCAAGGATACACTTACCGCGAATCAATTGCCTTTATGACACAGCTTACTGCAGCTTTCGCTAAAAAGCAGATAGCAAGTCACTACGGCACAACACCCTTGATGTATACCCTTTCTTTTGGCAGTCAGATTAGCAGTATGTCTGAAGTTCAGAGTGTAATGAACCCCAGAAATACCTCTTCAACCATTAACAACGCTTTCTGGACACCTTTCTTGCGTGGCGAAAGAGTAAGGGTTTACCGTAGCAACAATACTGACTATTATGCTCAAAATTCGACTGTTCAAGGTCACACAATAACCGCCGAAGATAAGAACTATGTTGACGGATATTACCCTGCTAATAACGATAGTCAGTTGGCTACAGCCTTCGCGGCAATTGTAAGGGAAATCGAAGTTCAGTCTAAATATTATCCGACTCATCTTGAAAGCGACCGCCACCACGATGGCTATATCACCTTTGCTGATAAGATCGGCGAATATATGGAAGTCAAGAGTATAAAGGGCTTTGTTATAGGTGATAAATACTTCTCGGGTGCAACCCTTGCCAGCAACTGCGTTACAAACGGCGGTCAACTCGGCACCATTGATAACCCGACAGCCATGGGCGACCAGTTTGTTTGGTCGGTACAGGAGCGTATAGGAATAAGCGATGTAGGCACAGCACGCGCTTTGATTCAAAACGCTTTTGATAAAGGACAGCTTGCGTATACGAGCCCGACAGAGTTTAGCAACTACATTGGTTGGTTTGCAGATGAAGAAGGTAATTATCTTAGCAACTGGTATGAGGGTATCTCTAAAGAAGATATCCCCAAAGATGCCACACACATTATAAAATCTTACGGCTTCTTTGGTGACACCGACGCGGTTCACGGTATTGAAGAAACCGATATGCTTTATACCACAGTTCGTGTTTCGCAAGAGATAGCAGATGCTGACGGCGATGACATAGAAAATGAAATTACTGTTGTATGGCAGATTCCCGCTTCCCTTATCCCGACTATTACCTACAGCGTTGAAGTAGAACTTGATAATAACGGTAATATCGAAGATGTAATAAGCGTTAAGCTTGAAAATGGAAATGTTGAGCCTATCCGCTTCCTTTATGAAGTAGGACTCAGAAGCGATATCTATGACTGGAATATCACCGAAAAAGTTTCCGATGAATATCGCGATTCCGAAAAGCATAAGGACGAAGGCTATGTTTTCTATACTAACCAATGGCAAGAAAATATCGAGGTTTCAAACAATACCAAGCGCAACACCTATTCTCACTTTGAGCCTTCGGTAGAAAACGAGCGTTATTACTACACTACAAACGCTGTAATCTATACCGATACTAACGGTACAGAGTATAATGGCGGCCGTAATAATCCGCCGAGTGAAAACGGCACCTATTACCGTAAGTTTAATTCTTATGAAAAGCTTAAAAACGGCCAATATCGGATGCACAGTCACTACGAGCAGATTTCAAAGCAGACCTTGAGCGAATTAACCGCCGAAAATAACTTTATTGACGGACAGTGGGTTGTTCGCAGAGGCGTTGTTCACCGCTTCCTTGACGATTTTGCTGTCGGTAAGGGTAACAACAACAAAACAGATACTTTGGGTTATTCGGATTATCCCGTAGTGGTTCACAATGATGCACAAGATATCTACTATTCGTATGATATTTTGGGTAATAACGGTAAGCTCGTTGCCAATCCTGCAACAGGTATTAAGCTTTCTAAGAGTGTATCACAAGCAGCAGACGGCGCACCCAATAACTTCGAGTTCGAAATTTCGGGCGGTACAGGTAACGCTACCGTTGTACGCCTTAACAGTGACGGAAGCGAAGCATCAAGAGAAACCGAAACTTTCACGGGCGGTAAAATTTCTGTCACTTTAAAGAAGGATGAAACCGTTTATATTATCG
Organism: Acutalibacteraceae bacterium; assembly: GCA_045578885.1. Lineage (GTDB taxonomy): Bacteria > Bacillota > Clostridia > Oscillospirales > Acutalibacteraceae > UBA737. The sequence continues at coordinate 4,615 of JAZNLE010000077.1, forward strand.
GTCTTGCCGACGGTACAGAGTACACCGTAAAAGAAGTTAATAACCAGTACTATTCGGTAGAAAGAGTAAACGGCGACACAACTCAAAAGCAAGCTATCATAATTGCGCGAGAGGGCAAAATTGCAGATGCAGAGTTTGTGAATACCGCTATCAGAACGGGTAACCTCGTTATAAGCAAGGTTGTAACCCACGATTTCGGCGCAAACTATCAGTACAGCGCAGATACCAAGTTTGCAATTGAGGTACAGCTGAGCGGTGAAAATTATACCGACAAGGAATACCGCGCTAAGTATTCGGGCGAGGCTCAAGAAACAACAATCAATCCTGTAGACGGCAAGTTTACTATTGAATTAAAAGACGGCGAACAAATTGAGATTTTTGATTTGCCCGAAGGCACAACCGCTGACGGTACAGAGCTTTATAACGGCGCTTCTTATTCTGCAGGCGGCGAATGGTATGCAGGCTTTGGCGCACCGCAGTATTGGGATAGTGATGCTAACCCCGATAATGGTACTGTATTGATAAGCGCTAATGCTACCGCTACGGCAGGCGTTATTAACCATTATGAACCCGATGCTGTTACCGCGAAAATCAATCTCAGCGGTACTAAAGAGGTTAAAGAATCCTGGCCCACAGGCGCCGAGTTCACATTCGAATTACAAGAATCGAGATTTGCAAATAATCAGTGGACCTGGGCAAAGGTTGACGAGGATACTGCTTCTGAAACCGATCCCACAATTTCGTTCGAAAAGAAATTCACATACGATACAATAGGTGAATATTCTTATCAGGTGGTCGAGGTTGACGGCGGAATTGACGGTATGACCTACGATACCATCAAGCACAACTTTACCGTTACTGTAACCGATGAAGATTCCGACGGCAAGCTTGAAATTGCTTCGGTTGAGTCTGACCATTCGGATAACGCGTTCACATTAGTCGGCGGTGCTTATACCAACGATAATATCAATTTCACCAACTATTATGAAACCGCTCCTGCAAGGGTTACACTTGATATTCAAAAGGATTTGGATAACCCCACAGGAAGCAACCGCTTCTCATTGCGTGGTTTTATATTCACGCTTTATGACGCGGATAATACTCGGATTGGTTCGGCTGTAACAGATGTTGCGGGCGAAGCGCAGATAATCTGGGATATCGACACAGACGGTTTGGCAGAGGGAGATCATTTCTACATTTATACCCTCAAAGAAACCAAAAACAGCGCGATTGTAGGTATGACTTCTTGGGCGGCTGACAAGGAAATCAAGGTTAAGGTTACTATTGACGGCGGTAAAGCGGTTGCCGAGATAGTTGAAACAACCCTCAATTCTGAAAATGAGGTTGTAATGCAAAATGTTTACGAGCCTACTCCTGCTAAGGCTAAACCTGATATCAGAAAAGAACTCAGAGGCAGAGATTTTGCAGCAGACGACGAGTTTAAGTTCAAGCTTGAACAAATAGCTATTGACCAATCTCCTGCAAGAGTTGTGGCTGAAGATGGAGTTACTGCTACCACAAATAATGCAACAGTTGATTTTGCTGAAATCGAGTTTGCTAAAGTTGGTAATTACTACTTCCAAGTAAGCGAAATCGCAGGCGATAGCGACAACGGTATTGCATATGACTCGACAGTTTATTATGTAAGGGTTGTTGTAAGTGATGTAGAAGGCGAGTTGCAGGCTGATCTTTCGATTTACAGTCAGCTTGACAATGATACTATCACCTTTGATAACAACTCCACCCCTGCCGATACCGATATTCAGCTATATGCTGAAAAGCGGCTTTCTGGCAGAGCAATCCGCGCAGGCGAATTTGAATTTA
>JAZNLE010000078.1:0-27837 GCA_045578885.1 Acutalibacteraceae bacterium
GTGTCGGTTTCGCTACCCTCATATCTAAAGCTAAGATTGCTAACCTCCAGCTTATCGGGAGCTTTTGGTAATTTGCTCTTACCGTCTAGTATTTTTGGTGTGTAATTAAGAAAATACAAAACATCTTCCAAGAATAATGCATGCTCGCCGAATTCGGCAAAATTTTGCACCAAATTGCTAAGCGCACTTGAAATCATACCAATTGAGCTCAATACCACAATACAGTCACCCACCTGCATACTTCCATCACTCATGGTGCGCCAAACCGCATACAATGTAGCACCTAAAATTGTAAAAACCTCAAGTCCGATTTTTTGAATAGATGAATAGAAAAAACGCTTAATACCGTGTTTTTTCAAAATCACCATAAATTCCTTATAGGTATCCTTTAAATTATAAAGCATTTGTCCGTACATACCGCCAATACGCATTTCTTTTGCATATTCTCCAAGATAAAATGTACGGCGTACATAATCTTCTTTGCGTTTTATAGGTTTGAAATCTGTATGATATCCGTGCTTTTCTATGTTTTCAAGCCGTTTAAAAAATCCTAATACTAATGGAAATAGGCCAAATAATATAAGCCATGGATCTATCACGAAAAGCAAAAGCGAGTTTGCAGCGAGAGATATAAATTTATAAATAAGCCCATCAAATGAGCGCATTACACCAATCATACGATTATATGCTTCATCCATAGCGCGAACATACCTATCATAAAACGAAGGTGTTTCGTAACACGCGATTTCAACGCGTGAAGCTTGCCTAAAAAGCATTTTTTCGATATCAGCAGCGATTTTGCGCTGTTTGGGCGGTGACATAACATTCCAAAACCACCTAAGCGCCATGCCAAATGCAATATTTAATAAGGCTATGATAATAACATATTGCATTACACCATCAATACTTTTACCACTCGTAGCATCGTTTACAATTTTTCTTAACAAATATGTATCCGAGAAAAAGCCAAGTATGCCGTAAACTATCGACGAGCCAAAATATACTATCATATAACTCGGCGAAGATTTCCAAATAGCTCTTATTGCGAACATATTGTTGGAAACCGTCTTTTTAAATCCTAGCTTTTTCTTTTCTTTTTTCTTTTTTCCTAACATTTAGACCTCCACTGGACTCTTACGCCAATACAAAAAAAGTGTGCTCTCGCGAAGAGAACACACCGAAAAAGTGTTTCCCTTCGTTGCTGCTACACAAACACTCACACAACACGGTATGACTTATAAGGGCAACACCTTTTACAAAGGTATTATCCCGCGTTGTGCATATTTTATTGTGTTTATGTAGCAAGTAAATTATACCATAATAAAATTAAACAGTCAATCTATAAATAACAATCCCATTTCATTAAATTTCTATGTCGTTTCGAAAAAATCCTCCACTTTACAATTCAATATTTTCGCCAACTGGGGCAAAAAAGTAATATCGGGATAACATATCCCCTGTTCCCACTTAAAAACCGCCTGTGCCGAAACATCAAGCAGTTTGCCGAATTCACATTGAGAAAGTTTATTCCTTTTCCTATATTCTTTGATTTTATCGCAAATATTTATTTGATAAATCGGACCCATCGCCGCAGTAACCTCTTTCGCACTAGTAAAATATATTATTCGGGGGTGCCTAAAAACCAAAAAAGCACCCCCACGGGTGCGTAATGCAATAAAACAAAAAGCACACCCGTCTCGGACGTGCATAAATCTCTCAAAAGCTATTATAAAGCTCTTTGGGGCGATAAATATGACATCCGATAATCCTTAGTTTTCATCATTTTCATCGCCTCCTTTTCTTTATATTTGGAATTTATTTCCCTTGCATTATATCACACTCTAACAGTCAAGTCAATCGCTAACAAGTTTATTTTCATCAACCATTGGTTTAACTGTTAAAAACCCTACCGTAACGGTAGGGTTTTAACTAATTTTACTTATACCAAGTATCTACAGCAGTTTTAATATCAGAATCAGTCGGTCTTACATAATTCCATTGCATACCGCCGCTTAAGGTAACAAACGGTAATGCGGAAATCGGGCAAAACCAAGTTGTTTGCAACAAGCCTTGAGCATTTTTAGCCTTATTGGCAATTTCAATCATATGCTTAATAGAACTTTCATTCATAAAGGGTGAATAAACCGTTTTAAAGCCTCTTTCTTCAAAGAATTCAGCGTCAGGCCAATATTCGCCAGGGTCGTTATGTGTCCAAACATTCATCAATATATTATTCGGCAAATAGTCAGCCATCTTTTTATCCATTTTCCAAAACAGCGAATCGGTGGAGGAATAAATCATATCATTCCACATAACAGGGGTTATGCCCTTTTCCTGCAAAAAAGTATTAAGCCATGTTACATGACTCATAAACAAAACATCAGCAGGACGAGTTCTGTCAGCCTCGGTCGAGCCGAAACCGAAAGCCTTATCGGTTGAAATATGGAAGTATTTTGGGTACCTGAAAGCGATTATCAATTCTTCCATAATATCTTTTAAATACTCTTTTGTATCAGGATTTTCAGTAGCAAAACACCAACCGCCAGGAATCCACATTTTGCGCAAGTCGGGGCGCCTATCTAACACAACATGCATACGAGAATCTATTCTTGACCAACCCGCATGACTTGTAAGGTTTTGGCAAGGGAATGCCTCCATATACAAATCGTCCTTAATAAATGAAACCAATGCTTTAACCTGTTCCATTGTATATGCCTTAGGCCAATATGCATACTCTCTTCTTGGATTCGGGAACATTCCCCAAAATTCCACACAAACAGTGTTATAGCCTGTCATGGCGGCGGTTCTAACAACCTTCATTGTAGATTCGAAGCCTGTGTCTTCCTTTTCGGTGCCATCGTCGGGATTGAAAATACACAAATGAACTCCTCTGAAAGCTAAATTGGGATAATCGATAATAACCGCTTGGGGAATTTCCTCACCCAATTCATTTAACTTTATTAAGGTTTTCAGGCCAAAAGCAATACCCTCTTTAGTGTTAGCGGTAATTTCCGCACCATTTTCACACAAGGTTAGTGTATAACCTTCTTTATTATCGGGCGCTGTGGCATTTGTGAAATCACCCTCACCTATAACCATTTTCAAAAAATTAGATTCAAATTCACAAGCCTTTGCCAACGGAAGACCCAACTCACCTAAAAGGTATTTAAAATCGTTGGTTGCATCAAAATTAGTTTTAACGGTTTTTTCGGTCAACTTGTATATACCCTCTTTTAATTGAACCTTTTGCGGAACGGGAATAATCTTATTAAACACTGACATTTTTATTTACTCCTTAGATATAAATTCATTCAGCAATGTCGAACAAAGTCGCTCTCTTTTTGCCGTTGAGATTATATATTAAGCCGTATTGTTTGTCAAGCATTTTTTGCGTAAAATATTGACATTTTCGAATTTATATGATATCATTACGACATTATCGAACAAAGAGGTGTTTTTATGATAAAAGTTCTGCGCAAAGCGCTTGATATACTTGAAATAATGTCACAAAGCAAAAAGGATGTTTTTACACTAAATGAACTTTCCCAACTTTGTGATATACCAAAATCCACTATTGCAGGCATTTTGAAGGAATTATGTGAAGCTAAGTACTTAGAAAAAGACACTATACGCGGTTACAGGCTCGGTGTAATGAGCTATGCTTTATCAAACCGACTTAATATTGACAATGCTGTTATCGATATCCTTATCAAAAAAGCGAAAGAAATACACCAAAAAACAAAGGCTCATGTGGCAATCTCGACTTTAAAAAATTATGTAAGACACTCTATTATAGAAATTGGTGCAGACAGCTCTAACCGTTCGGTTTTAGGCGCAAATGCGGGCGCTGTAGGTTCAGCTACAGGTCTTATGTTGCTTTCACAATTAGAAGATTACCGCCGAGAAGCATATCTAGAATATTATAATTTACCCAAAAGATTTTCGGGTATTAGTGAATTTAATACTTATCTAAATAAAATCAAGGATGACGGATATGTCATTTATAGTGTTCCTGGTAAAAAATATGCCTTTGCTGTTCCTGTTTTTATAAACGGTAAAGCAAAATTTGCGCTTGGTCTTTATTACACACAGCCAACCGAATATATTTTAGATGAACTTAAAAATTTTGCCCATGAATTAGAAAACGAACTTGAAAACATATAAAAAAACACCCATTATAACTTCCTAAAAGTTATAATGGGTGTTTTAAATTGTTACTAATCTACATTTACGCCATTTTTAAAGAGCTTGATATTAACAAAGCATAGCAAAACCGACACCACAGTATAAACTGCAATAGCAATGCATATCACAGATTTTAAAGTATCTATATTTATAATATCGTTTGTTACAAATAAATTCATAAAATTCTCGTTAAAAAGCGCAACAACAAACATTATTATAAGCACAAAACTTTGTGTCACACCAAAGGCTATAAACCCAAACAACACCGAAAGTCCTGTTTTGGCATTATTCATTTTATGTCCTATTATAATTCCTGTGAAACCGCATTGAAGTATATTGAGAAATTCCAAAAACAGTATGAACAAAAGCACCAATAAAATACTCAAAACCGAGCTGTCATAAATCTCTGCTACAGGCAGTAAAAAATTTTTCACGAACAGTAAATTTTCCTTTGAATAATACGCTATAAGAAGCACAGCACCTATAACTGCAAAGCTTGTAAAAAGTGTGATTACCGATGTCAAAATCTTTGAAAAATAATGAGTGTGCTTTTCTACGGGAAGTGTATGGGTGAGATATGACTCATCACCGTAGAAATTATGTTTAAAGCGCACCCACATTCTCATAAGGTTGTTTATTAAAGTGCTGCATATCATTGAAATTGTGGCGCCTGTCGTAATCTGTCCTAGTATATCCAACACAAATGAGTTCTCAAAACTAAAAAATATTCGGGTCAACAGTCCAAAAAATATTGCCAAACTGTAAAAAATTATCAAAAACTTAAATATATACTGCAGATCATATTTCATCAACTTTTTCAGCATTTGAACATCCTCCTGAAAATTTCGTCAATAGAGCCGTTTTCTTTTACTCTTAATTCATCGGTAGCCGACTGCAACACAATTTCCCCATCGTTTATAAATATTACCTCGTCCAAAATACGCTCAATGTCACTTATTAAGTGTGTGGAAATTATAACCGAAGCGCCCTCGGCAAAATTGGTGAGAATTGTATCCAAAATATAGTCGCGGGTTGCGGGATCAACACCGCCTAATGGCTCGTCAAGTATATAAAGCTCGGCTTTACGGCTCATAACAAGTACCAGTTGCAATTTTTCTTGCATCCCCTTGCTCATTTTTGTAATCTTTAAATCAGTCGAAAGCCCCAAGTCTTCGAGCAGTTTTCTCGCCTTTTCGGGATCAAAATTATCATAAAAACTATCAAAATATTTTATAACCTTTTCGATTGTCATGCCCTTATCAAGATAGGTGCGCTCAGGCAAGTAGGAAATCACCGATTTACTGGCAACCCCAACCTTTTGTCCGTTTATAAGCACTTGTCCCGAAGTAGCAGTCAAAAGGTCATTTATAAGCTTAATAAGGGTACTTTTACCCGTTCCGTTTTTGCCAAGAAGACCTATAATCTTGCCTCTCGGGATTATCAAATTAACATTCTTTAAAACTTTTTTGTTTCCGTAATTTTTACATAAATCTACACATTTAACTAATTCCATCAATTTCTTCCTCCTAAACTCCCTAGATATTTAATAGCCGACTCACTGTCAAAACCGATATTGCCCATCGCCTCAATAAACTTTTTCGACAATGCATCGGCGTATTCTTTTTTATATTTTTCGATAAGTTCCAAGTTTTCGGTTACAAACTTTCCGTTTGTACGCTCAGTGAAAATAAGCCCCATTTCTTCAAGCTCCAAAAGGGCTTTTTGCATTGTATTAGGGTTTACCTTGGTCTGAAGCGCCAAATCTCTGACCGAGGGCAAGCGCTCCCCCGCAGAGAGTCTACCCGAAATTATATGTATTTTAATCTGCTCAACAAGCTGAACATAAATCGGTATGTTATTACAAAAATCAAAATTCACCTTACCACCTCGCACTGTATCACTTGCTTAATACAATAATACAATAGGTTTGTAAATTTGTCAAGAAGAAAATAAAAATAAGCATAGCGCAAATACGCTATGCTCTACTTATTGTTTGTGATTTTGTGGACCTTAACCTCGCAAAACTCGCTAGAACCGTACTTTCTCTGTTCCTTTGTATAATGCGAAAATTTCATACCGCATTTTTCCATCACTCTTCCAGAGCCGATGTTTTCAGGGTGAAATCGTCCTATAATTTCAGTAAATCCATTATTAAAAAGATAATCAATAACCCTTTGCAAAGCCTCAGTAGCGATACCTTTATTCCAGTAATCATGCGATAGCACATAACCGATTATCGCGGTTTTACCATCATCGCTAATATCTACAACATCGATTGCACCTATCGGCTCGTCAGTACCTATCAGCACCATTGCCCAACGGTAGTCGAAGCCCTCGCTTTTCTCTTTCAAATACATATCAAGAAGTTGTTGTGTCATTTGAACTCCTGTATGGGCTGTCCAACGACAATACTTTGCCACCCTGTCGTCATAGGTCCAATTTTTATACATCGCCTCGGCATCGTATTCTTTAAACGGGCGTAATATAAGCCTTTCGGTATGTAATGTGCTCATTGTATCACCTCTGCTAAATTATACCATACATTTGCACAAAGTGCAACATCGTTTGCCGAAGGCAACATTGTTTATGCAGGGCATAATACTGTTTGTGCAAAACACAACATCATTTTGTGTCCGATTTAGTAACGATGTTTTCGCTACGCGAAAAATGATGTTGACCGCTTGCGGTCAAACGATATCGTGTCCTACGGACACAAACACGAATCCCTTTCTCCACATAATAAAAAAGGAAGTACAACACCTTCGGTGCTATACTTCCTTTTTGGCACGCTGAAAGGGATGAATTCGCTTCGCGCATTCCCTGCTCGACGACCGAAAGGCTTTGCCTTTCAGTACCCGTCTTCGCACCACTTCGCTACAAAACAGTTCCCCGAACTATTTTGCCTAACGCTTCGTGCCCTCTCAGGGTTCGAATCCCTTTTAATATAAAAATAAAGAAGTCACAACCTAAAGGTCGTAACTTCTTTATTGGCACGCTGAAAGGGATTCGAACCCCCGACCCTCTGCTTAGAAGGCAGATGCTCTATCCAACTGAGCTATCAGCGCATACACTGTATTTTCCACAGCAATAGACATTGTACCACAACGCCACAAAATAATCAAGCGTTTTTTAAAAAAATCCCCGAAAAATTTCGGGGATTCAATTTTTATGCTTTAACCTTTTTTGAAACAAAAGCAACAGAGATTGCTGCCATAAACATTGCAACCATTACAAAAACAGAAACATCAGCAGTCTGGGGTGATTTTACTCCGTTTTCCTTTTCAACCTTTGTAGCTGTCTTACCGTCGGTAACGAGAGCGATTTTGTCAACTTCTTCTTCCAGTTCAAACACAACCTTACCGTCTTTTACAGTAGGAGTTATAGCCACAACTTCGTTACCCTTTTGAAGCAACACATAAACTTGAGAAGAAGCCGAAATACCTAAAACATCCAAAACAACACTGAGCGGATATTTTGCCTTACCTGCAACTGCAATGTCATAATGACCTACAACCTTAAGGGTTTTATTTTTGGTTTCGTTCTTAAGTCCGGTCAAAGTATTATAAAAATACTTATTAACCTTTGTGTCGATTTTTTCAACTGTAACAGTTACTTCCTTGTCGTTTGCGTCAGTAGCAGTAATGCCTGAAACTACGCCCTGTGCTTCAGCTGAAGGAGCAGCGAAAGCAACGCAAACACTAGCAGATACAACCAAAACCGCAGTCAATAAAAATGCTAAGACCTTTTTCATAATAATTTTCTCCTTTTAATTTTGTTTTATATAAAATAAATTTAAAACCGTTTCATAAAGCGCTTCGTCATCCGCCATAAAGGTTTCGTACATACCGTCAAAACCTGTTTCACCCTTTACAGAATGAAAACTCACATCGGCATCTGACATTTCGGTAATAAGATATACTGCTTGTGCGGCGTCAATATCCGTAACCGAATTTTTTGCTAATTTGTTGTACAAATCAAGAGGCAAGGATAAATCTTTCTTGAAAGCAGATTTTGCCGATTTTATAAAAGATTTTATAAAATCAATTTGCCGTTGCATACGCGGTTCGTTACTCTCACCGCGAATTTGCAGATACCTCAAAACATCATTACTATGAAGCGTAACCCTACTGCCTTTTTTCCAGTGTGAATAATAACGACTCAAATCCTCAGGCACAGTCACTTCAACTCCGCCCACGCTGTCAACAGCTTTGACTACACCGTCCATAAAAATTGTGTAATACGAATTTATCGGCAAATCGTACAAGAGCCGTGATACCGCTTTGCTTGTAAGCATCGATGAATGCTCGTCATCCTTGCCGTAAACAAAGGAAAGACAAATTTGAGCATTATCATTATCCAGAAACTCATTATTAATATCATAAACTTCAATGTCCGCCAGAGTATTACGGGAAATTGAAAGTATATTAAGTTTTTTCGTTTCAGTATCAAAGGATAACAGATAAAGCGCATCAGCCTGACGATATCTTTTATCGGTTTTTTCTTCCTTATCGACACCGACACAAAGAATGTTTATTAAATTTTCGTTATAAATATAACCTTGTCCTTTATAATACACCTCAGCACCGTCGCCATAGGCGTCCTCGGCCGAAAGGTCATCATCGGTAAAACTCAGCTGTTCTCGCAACCGCACTTCACCAATTTTTATAAACGCAAACACTCCGCCGACAAGCACCAAAACTGCCGCCAGAACAATGCTTACGATCTTTACTATTTTACGGGTTTTGGCTGTCATAAACTAAAACCCCCGAAACCAAGAAGCGTTTTTCCTTATTATTCATACAGGTTGAGAGCGTGATAATCTTGTCGCCTGCCGTAACTTTTATATCTTCTTTTACCTGAGAATTCATATCTCTCACTTCAAATATTTCTTCTAAGTATGCGGTGCGATTTTCTTCTAAATCGAAATTACGGTTAGCAAGTATATGAAGATTATCCCAAGTGCACGCCGCAAAAATTTCATATTTTAAAATTCGGTTATCCATATAGACATTTATATATCGGTTTTCTTCGAAGAACGCTTCGTCGCGGAACTTTCTAAGGCTTCCGAACATTGTTCCGTTCTTCATATTGTGACCGTATACGAGAGTATTGAAATCCGAAAAATCTTTTTTATTATAATCCTCTGTATAAATACTTCCGTAAGCAGACCAATCTCCGTTAACTGTATGATTAAGATAATATGCATTGCTTTTATCACTTTGCAAAATCGGATAGTCTACATTAGCATTAGGGATATTTATCCAGGCATATATATCGGGATTGGCTTTTTTAAGCTTTTTAAAATCAACAGGTACATCAACTTTTATATCCTGTTTTTGCGGTGCAGACGAAACCGTAACATCATCTGCCAATTTTTCCATTTGCCTTACTTGATAATAATGAATCGCAAAATAAGCGACACAAGCGACAAACACCAAAAGCGACACTATCAAAACACATCTTGAGACAATTTTCTTTGTCTTGTCTATGATAATGCACCTCCGAAGAAAAAGTCTACCCAATTATCAAAATTATACTACACTATTTTTAATTTGTCAACTTGTATTATATAACAAAATAGTGTATAATTTTTTTACCAACTTTAAAGGAATTGATTATGGAAAGAGAACTCTGGTCTTATTTAAAAACTGCCCAAAAGCCAATCGTGTTATACGGAATGGGCAACGGCGCGGACAAAATAATAAATATTTTTAAATTTTTTGGAATAGAATTTAAAGGCGTGTTTGCAAGTGATGGCTTTGTCAGAAACAAACTTTTTCACGGCTTTAAAATCTCCAGCTACGGCGAGCTTAAAGAAAAATTCGGTGATATGATTGTACTTCTCTGCTTTGGAAGCAGTCTTCCTGATGTTATCGAAAACATCAAAAAAATTGCAAGTGAGCAGGAATTATATGCCCCCGAAGTGCCTGTTATAGGCGGAGGTCTTTTCACAAAAGAATACTACGAAAGCCACATTGAAGAATTTAACCTTGTAAGAAATAGACTTGCCGACGAAATCTCGATTAAAACCTTTGACAATATGTTGAAATACAAGCTAAGCGGTAAGATTGAATATCTCCTTGACTGCGAGGTATCCCACGACGAGCCGTATGATTCATTTTTAAAACTTGCAAATGAAAACTTTGTTGATTTAGGCGCTTACACAGGTGATACCGTAGAAGATTTCATCCTACGCTCTATCGGTAATTACCGCAAAATCACTGCAGTCGAACCCGACGCCAAAACCTTTAAAAAATTACAGAAAAACACCGAAAACACAAAGAATATAACACTTATAAACGCCTGTGTTTCGAACAGTTGCGGTATGTTACCTTTTGGGGCAAAAGGCGGTCGAAACTCAAGTTTGTCACAGGACGGCACCCTACTCCAAAGTATCACCGTCGACTCGCTTAAAACCGATGCTTCATTTATCAAAATGGATGTGGAAGGCGAAGAGGTTAATGCCATTTTAGGCGCAAAAGAAACCATTCTAAAACACAAACCGAAAATGCTGATTTCCGCCTATCACCGCACCGACGATTTTATAAAAATACCCCAAGCAGTACTCGGCATCCGCGACGATTATAAAATCCATATGCGCCACTTCAAATACCTGCCAGCCTGGGATACAAATTTTTACTTTATTTAATTCAAATCAATCAAAATTTGCTTCTTTAGTTCTTCTAAAGAGGCAAATTTTATTTCTTCTCTTAAAAATTTTCGGGGTATGATTTTGACAGTTTTGCCGTACAAATCACCCGAAAAATCTTTAATATAGGTTTCGCTTATGACATATTCGCTCTCAAATGTGGGGCGAATACCGATATTGGTAATTCCGTCATAAGCCTTTCTGTCAAACAAAAGCTTAGTTTTGTAAACCCCGAACTTTATTTTAACCAAATCGTCGGGATAGCGTTGGTTGATGGTCGGAAAACCGATTGTTCTCCCCCTTTTATCCCCCTCTATAACAGGAGCAGTAAAAGAAAATTCACTCTGTAACAAAGTGTTAGCTTTCTCAATTTCACCCTGTTTTAAAAGGTTGCGAATAAGGGTTGAAGAAACCGCCGCGCCGTCTTGAGTTACAGCATCACAAATACGGCATTCAATACCCTTTTCAGCGCAAAACTTTTGCAACAGTTCGATATCACCCGCACCGTTTTTCCCAAAGCGGTAATTAAAACCGCAGGAAATAATCTTAGGGTTATATGTATTATATAAAAGTTCCAAAAATTCTGACGGTTCGGCGTTTTTAACCTCGGCAAAATCAAGAGCGACTACCTCTTGGAAGCCTAAGCCTTTGAGAAGTTCCAACCTTTCTTCAAAGGTTACAAGTAACTCTTTATTACCCTCAAAAAACATTTTCGGCGGTATTTTAAAGGTGACCGCCGTTTTTTTATACCCATCGGGCAAATCCAAAACAACGCGGTGCGCAATATGAACCCCGTCAAATGTGCCAAGCGCTATTGCCGTTTTCATTTTGCCACCGCCTTATAATCATTTATTATACATTTAATATTAAGTCTGCTGTTGGGAATATCTGCTATTCCAATTCCTAGAAGCATATCGCCGAATTTTACTCTGATAAGCTCGTTTCCGATTATGTTTTCAATATGAAGCCTCGAAAAATCAAGCTGACCGCCGTTACAAAAACGAACCGCCTGTTTTTCGGTCACATTCACCTGTCTTAAGTGCATAACCGAAGTTTCTTCATTTGCAATATAATCGACAATGTTTTCGTCATTGAGTTCTTCGAGGCTTACGCATTCAGAAATATTAAATCCGCAAGCCGCCGTGCGTTCTAGCGCAGTAAGTGTTGCGCCACAACCCAAAAATTCACCGATATCTCGCGCTAGCGATCTAATATATGTACCTTTTGACACCTTGACATCAATCGAAAAACAATTGTTTTCATCCAATGGTGAAATTACATCAATACTAAAAATTTCGACCTCGCGCTTAGGTATTTCAACGCTCTTGCCCTGACGCGCCAGCTCATAAAGGCGCACGCCGTCTTTTTTAAGCGCGCTGTACATCGGCGGAGTCTGAAAAATTTTACCCTTGAAATTATCGAACGCTTTTTCCAACTCTTCGTTTGTTACATTTACCTCTTTTTCAGCCAAAACAGTGCCTGTTATATCTTCGGTATCGGTGATAATCCCTAACTTTACCGTAGCCTTGTATCGCTTATCGCCGTCAAGTATAAGGGAAGACAACGTGGTTGCGCGCCCTAAAAATATCGGCAGAACGCCCGTTGCCATAGGGTCAAGCGTACCTGTGTGACCTACGCGCTTTTCGTGTGCTAAACGCTTTATGGCAGAAACCGCCGAAAAGGAGGTTATCCCCGACGGTTTATTCAGCAGTAGAAAGCCCTGCATCTTGCTCCTCCATACATTCGCGTACTGCGTTAAGCACCTTTTTCTTAACCTCACTGAGCTTCCCTTTGACCGAAGCTCCTGCGGCGCCCTTGTGACCGCCGCCACCAAGCTTTTTGCAGATTTCACTAGCATCAAGCGGCGCATAGGTACGAACTGAAATCTTAAATTCCTCATCGTCTACTTGCTTCATAGTAACACCTGCTTTAACTCCCTCAACACTACGGGAAATCACTGCAATCCCCTCAAGCTCGGTACCGCTGCAGCCTGTTTCCTCCTGCATTTGAGCTGTAACACATAAAAGCATACATTTATCATTAAAATGGAACTCTGCCGTTTCAAGAACCTGTCTTTCAAGGTCGATAAGCCTTTTTGACTTAGTATCGAACATAAGGCGGTTGATTTCACTTGCGTTTATATTGTAATCATAAAGCATTGCCGCAATAATATGAGTTTTTGCAGTAACTGTTGAATACTTAAAACTGCCAGTATCGGTAGCGATGCCTGTGTAAAGCGCTTTTGCCGTGATATCGTTAATATTAACCTTCATCAAAGTCAATAATTCGAATATAATTTCAGCTGTAGCTGCGGCATCTGCATCAAGATACAAATTTTTAGCAAATTTGGTATTTGATACATGGTGGTCGATATTAAGGTCGACAATATCGCCGAATTCCTCCTTAAAATCACCCAAAAGGCGCTTATCAGCCACATCAACAGCAATAACCGTAGCGTTTTCACGCTTCACATGATCGGTACTGCGCGCAAAATAATCATACTTCTGCGGAATAACCTCGGGGCAGAGCACGCACGCTCTCTTACCTATTTCATTAAGGCCGTAATAAAGCGCATAAGCCGAGCCCAGCGTGTCGCCGTCTGGCGACGCGTGGGTTAAAATAATATAATTATCGTGGCGTTTTAAATACCTTGCGCACTGCTTTAAAGTTAAGCTCACACAACAGGTATTATCCTTCTTTTTCATTATCATTTTCCTCTTTAAAAGAATCAATAATTTTGGATATATTAGCGCTGTGTTCTATTGAATCATCAGCCACAAAGCGAAGCTCGGGCACTTTGCGGAGTTTAAGTCTTCCGCCAAGCTCACGACGCAAGAAACCCGAAGCGCTTTTAAGCGCCTTGACCGAGTTTACAGTAGCTTCATAGCCCTCAATCGCGCTGACATATACCGTAGCATAGGAAAGGTCACCCGAAACATCAACCTTTACAATGCTCAAAAGCTTACTTACTCTCGGGTCTTTTACTTCGCGCAAAAGCTCCGATAAAGCAATTTTAATATCAGAAGTTATACGGTTAATTCTAAATCCAGCCATTAATCTCTGTATTCCTCCATAATAAAGGCTTCAAATACGTCGCCTTCCTTAATATCGGCAAATTTTTCAAGACTGATACCGCATTCGTAACCCTGAGCCACTTCCTTAACATCGTCTTTGAAACGGCGGAGTGAATCAATCTTGTCTTCGCAGATAACAAAGCCGTCACGAACAACACGAATCTGGCAAGCGCGGGTAACCTTACCGTTTGTAACATAACAACCCGCAACTGTACCAACAGAAGAAATCTTGTAAACACTGCGCACTTCGACAGTACCAAGCTGATTTTCACGGTATTTAGGCGCTAACATACCCTTCATAGCCGCTTCGATTTCCTCAATACAGTCATAGATTATACGGTACATACGCATATCTATTCCTTCGCGTTCTGCCATAGCCTTTGCAACAGCGTCAGGACGGATATTAAAGCCAACGATAATAGCACCCGAAGCCTGAGCGAGCATTACGTCGGACTCGTTTACAGCACCAACACCGCCGTGAATAACACTGACTCTGACTTCTTCGTTAGAAAGCTTCTGAAGACTTTCTTTAACCGCTTCAACCGAGCCTTGAACATCGGCTTTAACGATAACATTAAGCTCTTTAAGATCGCCTTCGGACAGATTTTCGAAGAGGTTATCAAGTGTAACCTTTTGCTTAGCGTTGTTAAGCTCGTCTTTAGCCTTTTGCTTTCTCTGTTCAACAAGCTGACGGGCAAGTCTCTCGTCGGAAACAGCATCAAATACATCGCCCGCATTTGGAGTTTCAGCAAGACCTGTAATTTCGACAGGAACAGACGGACCTGCTTCTTTAAGGGTTTTGCCGTTTTCGTTTGTCATAACACGAACGCGACCGACAGATGTGCCTGCAACGATAATATCGCCTGTTTTAAGCGTACCGTTCTGAACGAGCAAGGAAGCAACAGGACCGCGCCCCTTATCAAGACGGGCTTCGATAACAATACCCTTAGCACGTCTGTCGGGGTTAGCCTTGAGTTCTTGCATTTCAGCTACGAGCAAAATATTTTCAAGCAAGTTATCAATACCCATATGGGTTTTAGCCGAAACGGGAACGCAGATAACATCGCCGCCCCATTCTTCAGGAACGAGCTCGTGCTCGGTTAACTGCTGTAAAATGCGGTCGGGGTTGGCTTCAGGTTTATCCATTTTATTGATAGCCACGATAACCTGAACCTCAGCGGCTTTAGCGTGGTTAATAGCCTCAATAGTTTGGGGCATAATACCGTCGTCAGCCGCTACAACCAATACCGCAATATCGGTAGCCATAGCGCCGCGCTGACGCATCGAAGTGAACGCCGCGTGACCTGGAGTATCAAGGAAAGTGATATCGTTTCCATTACAGTTTACTCTGTAAGCACCGATATGCTGTGTAATACCGCCTGCTTCCGTATCGGTAACAGCGGTGTTACGGATAGCATCAAGAAGTGAAGTCTTACCGTGGTCAACGTGACCCATTACAACTACAACAGGGCTTCTCGGCTTTAGGTTTTCAGCATTATCTTCGGTATCATCCATAATTTGTTCTTCAATTGTAACAACAACCGCACGCTGAATCTTAGCGCCCATTTCGGTTACAACGATTTCAGCTGTATCATAGTCAATAACCTGATTTACAGCCGCCATCATACCAAGTTTCATAAGCTCTTTGATAACCTCTGCGGCGGTCTTCTTCATAGCGGCAGCGAGTTCGCCGACTGTGATTTCGTCGCCGACAGTAACAGTAATAGGAGTCTTCTTGATACGCTCAAGCTGAAGTCTGCGCATCTTATCGGCTTCGGTTTCTCTTTTAGCGCCTTGCGGACGACGGTAATCCTGAGATTTCTGCTTAATCTTCTGCTTGCGCGAGAAGTTATCCTTCATAGAGTTTGCGGGCGCAATATTTTCATATTTTTCATTATACTTATCAATGTTGATATTTGAAGTACGGGTATCAATATGACGAATTTCTGCAGGGCCTCTCTTGGGAGCTTCGCCCGCCACCTTATCCTTTTTCTTAGAAACAAAGGGTTGCGGATCAGAGGGCTTGTGCTCCTTCTTGGGTTCTTCTTTTTTAGGCTCAGCCTTTTTAGTTTCCGCCTTTTTAGTCTCAGCCTTTTTAGGCTCTTCAACTTTGGGAGCAGATGCAATTTTGCCGATTTTCTTAGGTTCTTCTTTGGACTCCTCTTTAGATTCGGCTTTCTTAGGCTCTTCCTTCTTCTCGGGCACTGCTTCGCCGTTTTGAGCGGCAGCAGCCGCCTTTAACTGTTCGAGAATAGCCATCTGTTCTAAAAGCTTTTTATTCTTTTCTTCTTCTCTTGCTTTCTTTGCTTTTTCGCGCGCTTCGGCACCTGTTGCAAAGTATGCTTTAAAATCTTTAACCGCGTTATCCTTGGTTATTTTATCGAAAAACTGACCTATTTCCACCTCGTTCAAGGTATTACTCGATTTCTTCTCTGTTCCTGTGATTTCGGCAATAATAGCAATTACCTCTTTAGAACTCATAGAGAAATCTTTAGCAAGGTCGCTGATTTTATATTTATTGGTCATTGGCATAGCCTCCTAATGTTTTAGATATTGCACCCGCAAAACCGTTATCATTAACGGAAATTATTCCGCAATTTCTACCGACTGCCGCCGATAGTTCTTGTTGGGTTACATTTTCGAGTATAACTATATCGATATTCTTATTATGAGTCAAAAACGCAATTTCTTTTTGGCTTTTAGCCGACACATCGCTTGCACTTACTATCAGCGATGATTTATTTTTCTTTATGCATTCGCTCGACTTCGCCATTCCAAACTCAAGCTTACCCGCTTTTGAAGCGAAGCCTAAAAGGGTTAAAACCTTACTGTTCACTGATTTTCAGTTCCTTTTCGAGCTGTGCATAGATTTCTTCAGAAATCTGACAAGAAAATGCACGGGAAAACGCGCCTGATTTTTCAGCTTTTTTAAGACAATCGGCAGATTTGCAGATGTACGCTCCTCTTCCGTTTAGTTTGCCTGTCAAATCAAGCCTTATTTCTCCCTCGGGGGTTTTAACAACCCTTACGAGTTCTCTTTTGGGTTTCATTTCGCGGCACGCAGTGCACATTCGCATTGGTATTTTTTTAGTACTCATAATAAAATCTCACTTAAATATTATTCGCCGAAAAATCCGCTTTCGGGGTGGATATCTATCTTCCAACCTGTAAGTTTTGCGGCAAGGCGCACATTCTGTCCCTTATTGCCGATAGCAAGTGACAACTGTTCTTCGGGAACACTTGCTTTGCAAACCTTGGGCTCTTCGGATTCAATTTCAACCTTTGCAACTCTTGCAGGAGAGAGAGCCTCTGCAACGAAGAGTGTCGGGTCATCACTGTATTTTACAATGTCAATCTTTTCGCCTGCAAGCTCGTTAACGATGTTATTAACACGCTCGCCCTTAGGACCGATACAAGCGCCGACTGCATCTACTTCGGGGTCGGGTGAGTAAACCGCAATCTTGGTTCTTGAGCCTGCCTGACGGGATACCGACTTAATTTCGATAGTACCGTCAAAAATTTCAGGCACTTCCTTTTCAAAAAGACGCTTTACAAGACCTGGGTGCGTACGGGAAAGCATAATGCGCGCGCCGCGTTCGGTTTCCTTAACATCAACCACATAAACTTTGATATGGTCGCCTTCTTTAAGAAGTTCGTCGGGCACCTGTTCGAGCTTAGGTAATGTAGCTTCGCTGTGGCCGATTGTGAGAATTGCGTTGCCTGTCTTAGGGTCAATCTTCTGGACAACAGCGGTAACAAGCTCACGGGTTTTACTCTGGAATTCTGCCAAAGTCTGTCCTCTTTCGGCTTCGCGAACGCCCTGACGGAAGTTATTCTTAGAGTTCTGCGCTACAACGCGGCCAAACTTTCTTGTATCGAGCTTGATATCAACAAAGCCCTGTTCGATAGATTTCGGGTCGATAGCCGCTGCCTCTTCCTTTGAAATTTCGGTATAAGGATCCATTACCTCGTCAACTACAGTCTTGCGGGCAGTAACCGAGAAAATCTCATTTTTGCAATCGATAACGCAGGATACGATTTCGTTTCCACCGTAATCCTTACGGGCAGCAACAACAATTGCATCTGCAATCTTTTCTGCAATAAATTCTTTAGGGATTCCTCTTTCTTCCTCCATAAGAGCAAGAGCGGCAAAAAATTCCGCCGTATTATCTGTGTTTTTAGTTTTCTTAAGCTTTGCCATTTTTTCTTTTTTCCTCCAAACAATAATATTTAAATCTTTTTATTCAAAATCGCACAAATTTGCCTTTGAGATATCCTTAAAGCCAAATTCAAGTGTTTTGCCGTCGGCATCAAGAACAACTGTATCTTCACAAGAAACAAGATTTCCTGTAAATTCCTTTACACCGTCTACTGCTTTGTAAAGCTTTACCTTGATTTTTTGTCCCAAGACTCTTTCAAAATGCCAAGGTCTTACAAGCTCGCGCTCGAGCCCGCAAGAGCAAACCTCCAAATAATAAGATTTGTCAATCGGGTCAGCCTCGTCAATTACAGGGTCAATCACGTGGGAAACATTTGTGCAGTCGTCGATTGTGATACCGTCCTGCTTGTCAATAAAGACACGCAAATACCACGAAGCGCCCTCCTTTACAAAGCGCACGTCCCAAAGCTCAACGCCCTGTTCTTTAACAGTTTCTTCAATGAGGGCATACACCCTCTCGGCAGCATTTGCCATACTTTCGCCTCCTTGCAAAACAAAAGTGAGCGGCTGTCTGCCACTCACCTTTCTTACTAACTGTAACGATTATAACATATATATTTCAAAAAATCAAGTACTTTTTTTACGGAGTGGTTGCCACAATATCCGACAAAATCTGGTCATCGTCGCCGCCACCCATAGGCTCTTCACCCTCGTAGGTGTTTTTATAAATCTTAACCACCATGTCAGCGTTAACCTTTTCACTGTACGCGGGAGACTGTTCAAGAATCACACTGGGTTCGCTTTGCTCGTCATATTTTTCAAGCACTTCGATATTTTCATAGAGGAAGCCAGCTTTCAAAAGTTCAAGCTTAGCTGACTGCTCATCAAGACCTACAACATTAGGCATCTTGAATTCCTTTGAGCCAAGGCTCACTGTCAGTTCGATTTTAGTTTCCTTTTCTACTTCGGAACCTTTTTTGACCGACTGCTTGCAAACCTTACCCTTGGCATAATCGTCAGAAAAGGTTTTTGCTTTAATAGAAATTTTGAAGATAGCATTTTCTTCGTCTTCCATTATTTCGGCATAGGTTTTACCTGTGTAATCGGGGACGGTATAAAGCTTGACGCTCTCAGCCGCATCGCTGTCAACCGATCCGATTTCATCCACAACAGGAGCCGAAGCCAACGGTGTGCTCTCGCTCGATGCAGATTCTGTGCCGAAAACATCATCCTTAAATACTGTGAATACAAGTATAGCACCTATAATCGCGAACACAAGAACTGTTGCCAAAGCAGAAATAATAACATATTTCGCGTTAGATTTTGCCGCCTTGCTCTGTTTCTTCTTTTCTTTTTGGGCAGGAGCAGTCTTGAGCGTAGGTTTAGGTTCTTTTTCGACAATTTCGCCGTATACGAGCTCATTCTTGAGAGCTTCTATATCACGTGTACGTTCCTGCGGCTTAACCTTAAGGCCGTTTGCCAATGCAGCTAAGACATGGCGCGGCAATTCTTCGGCAAACTTGGCAGGAATGGAAAGGCTTTCATCTTCAAGTCTTAATGTAGCTTTCGGGATAACTGTTCCGATAAGCACATTGAAAAGGGTTGCGCAAAAGCCGTAAACATCGGTAAATGCGCCTATCTGCATTTCATAAATTCCGTATTGCTCAACTGCGGCATAACCGTCAAAAAGTTCGCTTTCAATATCGGTTCCTGCTATACGCAATTTATTTATGCTGTAATCCGTAATACGAAGCTTACCGTCGCGGCCGACAATAATAGTTTCAGGCGAAATACCTTTATGTACAAAACCGTTTTCGTCCATTGCCTTAATAGTGTCAATAAGGGGCAATAAAAGAGCACGCGCCTGCTCCCACTTTAGCGTTCCGCCGTTACGGTCAAGGAAATCGCGCAGAGTTATGCCCTGAACATTCTCAAGTATAGCATAAGCTGTGCCGCCGCTTTCAAAAACAGAATAACATCCGACAAGCGAGGACAGAGACTGGCTCATAATATTGCGGTTAATTTCCAAAAACTCGAGCAAACCCTCATTAAAGACATACTTCTTCCCTTCGGCAATTGCTACCGAAGTATCGGGGTTGCGCACAGCCGCTCCTAAAGGAAAATATTCCTTTATTTTAACAACCGTATCGGTAGCGTTGTCCCAACCGATATAGGTTATACCCTCGCCATTAACCGAGAGTGTCTTTCCAACAACATAGCGATTACCGATTACGAATCTTGTAGGCAGAGCCTGACTGTGATTCTGAAGCGAAGCATCATAGCCACAGATGGAGCAGACCTTTTCGCCGCCATTATCATTCATACATCCCATACATAAGTTTTCGGTATTTATCATAAAATAACCTCCGAAAATTTTATTTTATATAACATTATAACATATTTGTCAAGCGAAAGCTTATTCGACATCCTTATCGACGGTTTTAGGCACGATAGCCACCATATTCTTAAAAAGGCAGGTGTGATGCGGAGTAATAACCCTATCTTCATGCAAAGAGCCGAAATACCAATGCTTGAACTTAACCGACTTGCCGATTTCTTCAAAATAGCCGTTAAGCTTATTAACGCGGTCACTATTACCATTTCTAAGAAGCATTGCGCTCTTTACAAGCGAGGGTGGTTCGTGGGTAATCATATAATCGACCTTGCAATCCGCTTCGTCGAGAGCCTTTGCACCCTGTGCCATTTCAACCGCAGTAGGCTCCTCATCACTCCACCAGTTACCTTGCTCGCGGCGCATATCCTTGTCGATACTCTCCCCGCCACCAAAGGTAAAGAAGGTATTACCATCGATACTGAAAATCTGCCCTCTCATTAAATGTATTAAATTTCCTTTTATTCTATGTACCATACCGCCGTGCCAATAGGTTACGCGCGAGCGGTTAATCTTTTCCAGATTGTCGTGTGTGCCGTCAACAAATGCGGTAACAAATCTTCTTGTAGACAAATAATCTATAACCTCACGCTCGGTTTTCGAGCCGTCAAAAATATAACCAAAATCACCGCAGACTATAAGCACATCTCCGCTTTTAAGCTTGCGGAAGTTTTTATCGTAAAGCCTTTCAAGCTCGCCATGCATATCACCCGTTACATATACCAAGCATTTTCACCTCTTTTTTTACAAAAAAACACTTTAAAAAAAATTGTTATGTGATATAATATAATTATTGTAACACACTTCTAAGGAGATTTCTATGGTAAAAAAGACTTTTTCCATTATTTTTATATGTTTTTTTACATTTTTGTCAGTTTTATGCCCCATAACCGCCTCTGCTTACGAGGTAACAGGACTTGACATCACCGCAAAAGCGGGTATGCTTATATCGCTCGATACGGACGAAATCCTTTTTGAAAGAAATATAAACCAAAAGGTCTATCCTGCATCAATCACCAAGATTATGACTGCTCTTTTAATGCTTGAAAGCGATAAGTTTGACCCCGAAGCAAAGGTCAAAATCAATAAAGAGTGTCTTGATGTGGTTTTGGGCACAGGACTTTCGGTATCTCTCTTAGAAGAGGGCGAAGAACTTACTCACCTTGACCTTTTATACACCGTTCTGCTTTCTTCCTACGGCGACTGCACCTACTTGGCGGCAGAAATTTTCGGCGGAAGCTATGAAAACTTTGTCAAAATGATGAACGACAAGGCGCAACAATTAGGTCTTACAGGTACACACTATTCCAACCCCGTCGGTCTTCACGAGGAAGAAACATATACAACAGTTAAAGATACCTACATTTTGACAAAGCACGCTTTACAGTACGAGCTTTTCAAGACCGTAACCTCGGCTTCGCGTTATAAAATCACCACAACAAAAGGTACTACACGCACCCTTTCGACCACAAACTTTTTGCTTGACAAAGCTACAAACTACTGGTATCAATATGCAAGCGGTGTTAAAACAGGCTTTACCGACGCTGCAGGAAGATGTCTTGTGAGTACCGCGTCCTACAACGGCTACAACTATATGTGCATACTTTTCGGCTGTACCAACAGCCTTTCGAAAAGATATGATTTCCACGAAAGCCGTGAGCTTTACCGTTGGGCTTTTAACAACTTCTCTTACAAGGAGGTTGCCGATTCGGACGAGCCTGTATGCGAAATTCCTGTTGAGCTTTCGATGGAAACCGACTTTGTCCCCCTTTACTTCAAAAAGCCTTTTGTTACAATTCTGCCAAACGGAGCTGACCAGTCTACATTAGTTGTCAAAACAAACCTTAAATCCGAAACGGTTGATGCTCCCATTAAAAAAGGTGATGTGTTAGGACAAGCTGAAATTTACTATGCCGAAAAGGTTATCGGCACAGTCGACTTAGTAGCAGGAAACGATGTTGAAATAAGCGAACTGCTTTTAATAATGCGATACTTTAAGGACTTCTTCACAAGCAGTTATATGAAGATTGTTTATGCCGTAATCGGCATAGCTGTAGTAATATTCATTTTCCTTTGCTTCTATATAAACCGAGGTAGAAAAAAGAGAAAGGTTAAATATATACCTTACGAAAAAGAAAATAAAAAAAGATAAAGTCATTGCGAGCGTAAGCGAAGCAATCTTGTCGCAAATCTTATGTTATGAGATTAGTTAGGTCTTGCCTCCCTTGCCGTAAAGGGAGGCAATTTTTGTTAATTTATATTGCATAAGGTAGGGGCGACCATCGGTCGTCCGTTTTATATCCATTCGTAACGCGAACACCATAATTCCGCATTACGAATTACGCATTAAAAAATATGCTGTCCCCTACGATAAATCTATAAAATATTTCGTAGGGTGCGACCGCGTGTCGCACCGTAAATTTGATTTTTCACCCTTTCCGTCACGCCTACGCGTGCCACCTCTCCCGAAGGGCTTAGGAACGGCACACAGGCCGTTCCCTACAATATATCTATATTGGTAATTCGTAGGGAACGGATTTATCCGTTCCGTTTTGTAGGAAAGCATAAATGTCTTCCCTACAATTTAGACGTTAGACATTTTATCAATTTACATTGCGTAAGGTAGGAACGACCATTGGTCGTTCGTTTTATATCCGTTCGCAACGCGAACACCTCAATTCCGCATTACGCATTCCGAATTCCGAATTAAAAAGGGGAGGCGAAATGCCTCCCCTTTTTAATGTTATTTAGTTTTCTCTTTTACAGCTTTCGACCAAGCTGAATAGTACTTCTTACCGTCAGATGCTTTCTTGTAAGTGCGAACTCTTACATAGTAAGTTTTCTTTTCCTTAAGACTCTTAAGTGTTACTTTTGTTGTCTTGTTGCTTGTAATCTTCTTAGTCTTGGTTGTCGATTTAGTAAACTTCTTAGATGTTGAGTACTGAATCTCATAGCCTGTAACCTGTGAAGTCTTTTTCTTGATGGTTACCTTAAGACTCTTCTTAGCAACTGTCAGCTTGCTTACTCTTGTCTTTGCAGGTTTGATTGTATAAGTAAGCTTTACTGTGCCTGAGTACTTGGTCTTAAACTTAATCTTGATTGTGTACTTGCCAACCTTCTTAGCACTTTCTGTGCCGCTTACGGTGTAGTACTTATCCTTAATTTCATTACCTTTAGAATCCTTAACAATTATGTCAGGCTCCTTGGTCTTTCCGTTGTAGGTGTAGCTTGTATCATCAAGCTTAACTGTCTTGATCTTATAGATCTTCTTCTCGCTCTTTGTCTTACCACAACGTGTACATTCTTTCCAAGACTTGCCATTAACTTCGGTTGTTGCCTTCTTGTACTCGGTTTCGTAATCGTGACCGAGTGCATCTCCGCTTTCCTTACCGCAAAGCTTACAGGTCTTAGCTTTTGTACAAGTGGCTTTTGCATAATCGTGACCTAAAGCCTTACCGCTTGTAGCTTTACATACAGAACAGGTCTTCGGTGCTGTGCAAGTTGCATCCTTATAGCTATGAGTCGAGGTCTTAGCAACAGCTTCGGTCTTAGCAATACCGCAAACTGTGCAGTTGTAGGTCTTAACGCCCGCTGATTCACAGGTAGCCTTAGTTGTTACTGTACCGGTATTCTTTGTGTGGGCACTCTTTGAGCCATAAGTGAATGTTTTGTCAGTTGACGCTTCACCACAAACACATGACTTATAGTAAACCGCTTTACTTGTGCAGGTAGCCTTAGACTTCAAGTATTTGCTGTTTGCTACTTCCTTGTTATAAGTGTGAGCTACCGTACCGATTGTTTCGTTTTCGGTATATGAACATTCGGTACAACTATAGGTTTTTACACCGGTTTTTTTACAGGTCGGCTCGGTTGTAATAACTCCGTCATTCATTGTGTGTGAATGTACTGTCATAATATCAATAAATTCCGCACTAATTTTTTCAGCAAATTCCTCAACCTTAGAACCTTTAAGGGCGTATATTGTTTGATTATAATTCAAACCGCAAGAGTCATTAAAATCGCATTCCCCGTTATAAACATAAATATTTTTAAGCGATGTACAGCCGGTAAAAGCGCAGTAATCGACATATTCAACATTTTTGTTCAAAGATATACTTGTAAGGCTTGTGCAATCATAAAATGCACGAGCAGCTATACTTGTAATGCTGTCACCGATTGTTACACTTGCAAGGCTGTCGCAAAAAGAAAATGCTTCATCATCTATACTTGTAACGCTGTCTGGGATAGTTACACTTGCAAGGCTGGAGCAATTATAAAATGCACAATCACCTATACTCGTAACGCTGTCACCGATTGTTACACTTGCAAGGCTGGAGCAATTATAAAATGCATATTCACCTATACTCGTGACGCTGTCGGGGATGGTTATACTTTCGAAGCTGCCGCAAAAATAAAATGCTCGATCAGCTATCGTCTTGGTTCCTTCTTTTATAACATAATTGCCTGAAATTGAAGATTTAGCCTTAATTAAATGATTTCCAATATAAAGAACATCATTTTTCCAATTATTAGAATTATTATAAAAAGCCGTATTATAAAATGCACTAATACCTATACTTGTAACGCTGTCGGGGATGGTTATACTTGTAAGGCTGGAGCAATCAAAAAATGCATAACCACCTATACTTGTAACACTGTCGGGGATGGTTATACTTGTAAGGCTGGAGCAATTATAAAATGCGGCACTTGCTATCGTCTTGATTCCTTCTTTTATAACATAATCGCCTGAAATTGAAGATTCAGCCTTAATTAAATGATTTCCAATATAAAGAACATCATTTTTCCAATTATTAGAATTATTATAAAAAGCCGTATTATAAAATGCACTCTGGCCTATACTTGTAACGCTGTCGGGGATGGTTATACTTATAAGGCTGGAGCAATTACAAAATGCATGACCGCCTATGCTTGTAACACTGTCGGGGATGGTTATATTTTCAAATCTGGAGCAATCATAAAATGCATAACCTCCTATACTTGTAACACTGTCGGGGATGGTTATACTTTCAAGGCTGGAGCAATTACAAAATGCTCTGCCACCTATACTTTTAACGTCATTACCGATTGTTACACTTTCAAGGCTTGTGCAATCATTAAATGCATTAGCACCTATACTTTTAACACCGTTGCCAGTAGTGACGCTTGTAAGACTAGAGCAAGAATAAAATGCATAATTTCCTATACTTGTAACACTGTCGGGGATTGTAATACTTGTCAGGTTGGTGCAATCCCTAAATGCATAAGAGCCTATACTTGTAACACCATTTTCAATAACAACTTCCGTAATTCCTGTGTTCCAAGGTGAGCTTGTATAATAATCGTAATCCCCCATCTTACCATTGCCACTAATGGTAAGAACTGTGCCGTCAAGCGACCATGTGCAGTCGCCTGTTGTACCGCTAGTTGCTGCTGAAACCGTCACCGCGCTTAAAGGTACAATTGATACTATCATAAGCGCTGAAAGTATTATCGCTAATAATTTTCTGAATTTTTTCATAAAACTCTGCCTTTCAATATAAACCTTTGTCAAAAAGTACACCTTTTGACAGCCATTTTGTTATTTTATAACCTTTGTTTCAATTTCTTCTACTGCGCGAGCAATGAAGTCTTCAGTCTTCATAGCGCCGAGGTCGCCGTTTTCACCGCGCTGACGAACAGCAACTGTGCCTGCTTCAACCTCGCTGTCACCGATAACGAGCATATAAGGCACTTTTTGGAGTCGAGCTTCACGAATCTTGTAGCCGATTTTCTCGTTACGGTCATCGAGTTCTACGCGCATACCCTTTGCTTCAAGCTGCTTCTTCACATCGCAAGCATAATCAAGATGTCTGTCGGCAATCGGCAAAATCTTAACCTGTGTAGGTGCTAACCACATTGGGAAAGCGCCTGCATATTTCTCGATAAGAAGCGCCAATGTACGCTCATAGCAACCGAGTGAGGTACGGTGAATAATATACGGGTTTTTCTTCACGCCGTCACGGTCAACATATTCCATACCGAACTTTTCGGCTAACATCTGGTCAATCTGGATTGTGATAAGGGTGTCTTCCTTGCCGTAAACGTTCTTAATCTGAATGTCAAGCTTCGGTCCGTAGAACGCGGCTTCACCAACGCCTACCTTGTAGGGAATCTCAAGATTGTCGAGGATTTTAGCCATCATATTCTGTGCTTCATCCCATTGTTCAACAGTACCTATATACTTTTCGGTGTCTGCGGGATCCCATTGTGAGAAGCGGTAGGAAACATCTTCATAAAGACCCAATGTCTTTAGCATATAAATCGCAAGCTCCAAGCAGCCCTTAAACTCTTCTTCAAGCTGTTCGGGGGTACACATCAAGTGACCTTCCGAAATTGTGAACTGGCGAACGCGGATAAGTCCGTGCATCTCGCCCGATTCTTCGTTTCTGAAAAGGGTTGAGGTTTCGTCATAGCGAAGGGGTAAATCGCGATAACTGCGCGCGCGGTTTAAGTATGCTTGATACTGGAACGGGCAGGTCATCGGGCGCATTGCGAAGCATTCTTTATCATAGTCTTCGGGGTCACCGAGAACGAACATACCGTCTAAATAATGGTCCCAGTGGCCCGACAACTTATAAAGCTCGCGCTTAGCCATCAATGGAGTTTTAGTAAGCTGCCAACCGCGTTTTGCCTCTTCGTCTTCAACAAAGCGCTGTAAAATCTGAATAATTTTAGCGCCCTTCGGAAGCATTACGGGAAGTCCCTGACCGATAACATCAACGGTTGTAAAGAGTTCGAGTTCTCTGCCGAGTTTATTGTGGTCGCGTTTCTTTGCTTCTTCGAGCATTGTGAGATGTTCTTCAAGCATTGAAGCCTTGGGGAAAGCAGTGCCGTAAACACGGCAAAGCATT
This sequence comes from Acutalibacteraceae bacterium, assembly GCA_045578885.1. Lineage (GTDB taxonomy): Bacteria > Bacillota > Clostridia > Oscillospirales > Acutalibacteraceae > UBA737. The sequence continues at coordinate 27,350 of JAZNLE010000078.1, forward strand.
TTCTTTGAAGAGTCACCGCGCCAATATGCACCTGTAGCGGAGGTTAATTTGAAAGCCTTAACAGCGCCTGTCGACATAAGGTGCGCACCTGCGCAAAGGTCGGTAAAATCGCCCTGAGAATAGAAACTTACTTCTTCGCCTTCGGGGATACCCTCTGCAAGCTCTACCTTGTAAGGCTCGTCCTCTACCTTGAACTTTGCAACAGCTTCCATCTGCGGCAAAACAAAACGCTCAAGCTTTATATCTTCCTTAACGATTTTCTTCATTTCTGCCTCGATTTTTAGGAGGTCTTCGGGGGTAAATTTCTCGTCAATATCAAAATCGTAGTAAAAGCCGTCGTCAACTGCAGGACCGATAGCTAATTTCACATTTGGATAAAGTCTTTTAACCGCCTGCGCCAAGATGTGCGAAGCGGTGTGACGGAAAGCCCATCTGCCGTATTCGTCGTCAAAGGTCAAAATTTCGAGAGCGCAGTCTTCTGTGAGCGC
>JAZNLE010000079.1:0-1863 GCA_045578885.1 Acutalibacteraceae bacterium
GCTCCAAATCTACGTGAGCGTCCAAGCAATACCATGAATCCCCACGCAGGATATAAACAAGTAAAGATTACTCCTGCTGAATTGGAAGCACTTCTTACTTCTCGTATTAGACGCATTTTTGAAGTTGCTGTAGCAAACGAAAATGAAGTTTTGATTCTCGGTGCTTTTGGTTGCGGTGCATTTAGGAACCCACCTGAGATTGTTGCGAAGGTTTTCTATAAGGTAATGCAAGATTTTATGGGTTATTTTGATACGATTGAATATGCAATTTACCATACCGAACGCGAAGTGGCTAATTACGAAGCGTTCCAGAGGGTTATGAATGCATAATTTACAGAGGTTGGTTTATGCCATTAGAAATTGTAAGAAATGATATAACTAAAATGACGGTGGATGCTATTGTTAATGCTGCCAACGAATCACTTTTAGGCGGTGGCGGTGTTGACGGTGCGATTCACTATGCCGCAGGACCGAAGTTGCTTGCTGAATGTAAAACTCTCGGCGGCTGCAAGACCGGTAAGGCAAAGATTACAGGTGGATACAATCGAGTATGTTAGAATTCTTTCTGAAAAAACAGGTTTGTCTGCATATTCTTTGGAATCCTCGCTTAAAGAATTGCCAAGTCGGACAGAAATTATTTATTGCGGATGGCTTTTTGCCAACACTATAAAAGGCTACAAGAAGGCAGCGAAACATTTTAATATTAAGGCGGTATGTGCTGTAGGATTATGTGATACGGGTACTGCGATAGACGAAGTGCGAAAAAGCAATTCTATTTCGGAAAATATACCGCTTTTCACGATGCAGGGTGGTATAAACAAAGTTAAGCTTCGTGGTATCAATAAGTTTATGATAAATATGCTTATGAAGTCTCTAAGTTCTAAAAAAGATCTTACTTCCGATGAAAAAAGGATGTTAGAACTTCTTAACAGCGACAAAAACTATGTAAACGAAGAAAACACAGTTGAGTTTATGAAGTGGTATAATAGCCATAAATAATTTGTCGCATGCGAAGCGACCTGGCCTCTCTTTTATTGGTGTACAATGGTGACATCAAATGAAAGAGAGGTTTATTATGAAAAACAACATTACTGAACTCGTATTTATTTTGGACCGTAGCGGTTCTATGGCTGGGCTTGAGAGCGACACAATCGGCGGTTTTAACTCGATGATTGAAAAGCAAAAGAAACAGGATGGCGGTTGTTATGTATCGACCGTACTTTTTGATGATGAGAGTGAAGTTCTGCATGACCGAGTGAAGCTTGGCGACATTCCAAAGATGACCGACAACGATTACACAGTTCGTGGTTGCACAGCACTTATTGATGCTATTGGTGGCGCAATTCATCATATTGGTAACATACACAAGTATGCACGTCCTGAGGATCTACCTGAGCACACAATGTTTGTTATTACAACCGATGGTCAGGAGAACGCAAGTCATAAGTACACAAGCGAACAGGTTAAAAAGATGATTGAACGACAGAAAGAAAAATACGGTTGGGAGTTTCTTTTCATTGGTGCTAACATCGATGCGGTTGAAACAGCATCCCGTTATGGTATAGGTGCTGACCGAGCAGTGAACTACAATGCCGACGGTGAGGGTACTCAGATTCTATACGAAACGGTTGCAAAAGCAGTTTGCAATGTCAGAGCAAGCGCACCTCTTGGTGCAGACTGGTCTGAAGAAATTAACGCAGACTACCAGCGCAGAGGAAAAAAGAATAAGTAAAATTTATGGCGAGGGTACCACCCCGCCTTGCTTTTTATCTGAGATAAAAACAGAGCTAGTACCGGCGAAACATGGGGTGAAATATGGGGTGGAATGTAATGAAAAAGATAGGGTGAAACATGGGGCGGTTC
>JAZNLE010000080.1:0-4007 GCA_045578885.1 Acutalibacteraceae bacterium
GCAATTTTCTTAACCGCCGATTTATCGAGAATTTGTGCTTTGTCAGACAATTTAAAGCCTGCCAATTTCAAAACAACCTGTCCCAAGCGCTTATTGAACATACCTGTGAAAAATTCTTCGAGAGCGCGGTTTTTCATAATACCGACACGCTTTTCGACAATACCGCAAAGAGTTTCGAAATCGGTGTCGGGCGTAAGGTCAAGGCTTATTACAGCATCTTTGGTGCGCGAAACGGCGCGTGATACCTGCATTATAGACGGTCCCGAAAGACCGTAATCAGTAAATAGCACCTCACCGAAATCTTGTCTTAAAACCATATTGTCGGTTTTAAGCGTAACATTAGCATCAACCTTTATTCCTTTTAATTGCTTTGTAATATCATTCACGGTTTTGATTTGCACGATTGACGGTGTTGTTTCAGTGACTTTAAACCCTGCTTTTTTCAAAAGATTTAACATACTTCCGTCCGAGCCTAATTTTTCACCACCTGCAAGACCGCCCGTGGCGATTATCACATTTTCAGCAATAAAACTAACCTTGTCAGCGATAATCTTATAATCATTACCCAATGTGTTAATATTGGTAACCTTTGTGTCAGTGTGAATAATAACGCCGAGTTCTTCTGCCGCAAAGCGCAAACAGTCAACAACTGAGCCTGCCTGTAACGAAGCAGGATAAGCCTTATCGTCTTCATATATAAAAGGAACACCGATGCTGGCAAAAAATTCTTCGCAAACAGATAAATTATATTTTTCCAAAGCATACCGGCAAAACTCTTTATCCTCGCCGTGATAACGCGATAAGTCGATATTTTTATTAGAAATATTACATCTACCGTTGCCTGTGATTATAAGTTTTTTGGCAACTCTTGGCAAGGCTTCAAGTATGCGCACCGAAAGGTCGGGTGATTTTTGTTTTAAATACACCGCCGCACAAAGTCCTGCCGCACCGCCACCTATAATAATTACATCAGTTTTCATAAGCATAAATCCTTGTACATATATAATACAAAATAATAACACAAAACAAAGAATTTTACAAGCAAAAGAAAATCCCGACCTTTCAGTCGGGATTTAATGGTTTTTATTAAGCTTCTACGGTTTCTTTTTCTTCTTCGGTCTGCTTATAGGAAAGAACAGGTTCTACATCTTTCTTTTTTAGTTTTCTATCAACATAGTTTTTGGTAATCTTTATTACTAACGGGCAAAGTACCAATACACCAATAAGGTTGGGCACCATCATAAGACCGTTGAAGGTATCTGATATATCCCAAGCAAGTGACGAAGTGAGCACTGCACCAAAGATAACTGTGATAACATGGATAATTCTGAATATAAAGGTTGTTTTTGCGCCAAAGAGATATTCCCAAGCCTTTGAGCCGTAGTGTGACCAACCGAGAACAGTTGTGAAAGCAAACAAGAACATAGCAATAGCTACAAACTTCTGACCGATATTGCCCCAAGAGAATACAGAGTTAAACGCACCGCCAACAAGGGTTGCATCAGTAAAGCCTTGTGCGATTTCACCTGTCTGTGCATTGAAAACACCGCCGTTAAGACCGCCTGAAGTAAGAACAACCAATGCTGTCATTGTGCAAACAACCATTGTGTCGGCAAATACTTCGAATATACCCCACATACCCTGCTTAACAGGCTCTTTAATACTGGAGTTCGAGTGTACCATAACCGAAGAACCGAGACCTGCTTCATTTGAGAAAACACCACGCTTAAAGCCGTTGGTCATAGCGATAATAACACCGCCGATACCGCCGCCCACAAAAGCTTCGGGGCTGAAAGCGTTTACAAAAATTGCTTTGAAAGCTGGGATAATAGCATCATAGTTAATACCGATAATTACAAGACTTCCTGCGACAAAGAGAACCACCATAAAGGGAACGATTTTTTCAGCAACAGCTGCAATTCTCTTAACGCCACCCAAGGTAATAAGTGCAGTAAGAGCCATAACCACAACACCGATAATTATGTTATAAAGTGAAATATCACCTAATACATTTATAGAAGAGAGTGCTTTAACATCGAAAGCGGCAGCAACATTGGCAACAATTTTGTTTACCTGTCCCATACTACCGATACCGAAAGAAGCAAGCATTGTAAAGATGCAGAAAAGAACTGCTAAAACTTTACCAATCCACTTGCAACCCTTTTTTGCACCCAAACCGTCGCGGAGGTAGTACATAGCACCGCCCGACCATTCGTCGTTAGCGTTTTTACGGCGATAGAAAATACCCAAAACATTTTCTGAATAGTTGGTCATCATACCAAAGAATGCGGCAACCCACATCCAGAAAACCGCACCTGCACCGCCGATAGCGATAGCCGCAGCAACACCTGCGATGTTACCTGTACCTACAGTAGCCGCCAAGGCCGTACAAAGAGCTTGGAAAGGTGAGATTGTACCTTTTTCCTTACTGTGAGAAATGACATCCTTCTTAAAAAGGCTGCCAATTGTTTCTTTCCACCAGTGACCTATGTGAGACACCTGAAACACTTTGGTGCAAAGAGTAGTAATAACGCCTGTGCCGATTAAGAGCGCTAATCCGAAGATGCCCCATACGACACCGTTAATACTGCCGTTGATTTCTGCAATTTTGTCTAACATTTTTTCTTCTCCTTTTTTAGACATACATAATATTATTGAACACCGCTTTTGAGAGATGGAATTCATAAAAAATTCCGAGCCTAAAAAAGACTCGGAAAAGCTAACAAAAAATATACCCTTTGTCCTTTTGCCTGAGAGATTAGCAAATAAACTTGCCTTGCCCCTTCGGCATCTGATTTAACAGAATTCTCCAAAGTCCCGTCCGTTCACAGTCGTTTTTTTACTTCTGCAAACATCACACAGTTATTCAATTGCTTACAATTATAACACATATTTTACATTTTTCAAGTGTTTTTTTGAAATTTTTTGTTGACTCGAAAAAAATTTAGTAGTATTATAGAAAAATAGAAATATTTAGGAGGCAAAAACAATGTTAAAATCCGCTTATTTACAAAAGGTTTATGCCAACGTTGAGGCAAGAAACCCAGGCGAGAAAGAATTCTTACAAACAGTACAAGAAGTTTTGGAATCTATCGAACCCGTTGTAGAATCTAACCCCGAATATGAAAAGTGGGGAATTATTGAAAGAATGGTTGAACCCGAAAGACAGGTTCAGTTCCGTGTATCTTGGGTTGACGATAATGGTCAGGTTCAGGTCAATCGCGGTTACAGAGTACAGTTCAACTCTGCCATCGGTCCTTACAAGGGCGGTCTTCGTTTCCATCCTTCCGTTAATGCCAGCATCATTAAGTTCTTAGGCTTTGAACAAACCTTCAAGAACAGCCTTACAGGTCTTCCTATGGGCGGCGGCAAAGGCGGTAGTGATTTTGATCCCCGCGGCCGTAGTGACGGAGAAATTATGCGTTTCTGCCAGAGCTTTATGACCGAGCTTTCAAAGCACATCGGCGCTAATACCGACGTTCCTGCAGGTGACTTAGGCGTTGGTGCTCGCGAAATCGGCTACCTCTACGGTCAGTACAAAAGACTTCGCAACGAATTCACAGGCGTTCTTACAGGTAAGGGTCTTTCATACGGCGGTTCTCTTATTCGTCCTGAAGCTACAGGCTTCGGCGCTGTTTACTATGTAGACGAAATGCTCAAATCCTTCGGCGATACTATTAAGGGCAAGACCTTTGCAGTTTCGGGCTTCGGCAACGTTGCTTGGGGTACTGTTAAAAAGGTTACAGAGCTTGGCGGTAAGGTTGTTACCATCTCAGGTCCTGACGGCTACATATATGATGAAGACGGTATCAATACCGACGAAAAGATTGAATTTATGCTTTCAATGCGTTCTTCAGGTCACGATAAGGTTAAGGATTATGCTGATAAGTTCGGTGTTCCCTACTTTGAAGGTCAGAAGCCTTGGGGTACAAAGGTTGACATCATTATGCCCTGCGCTACACAAAACGAAGTTGATGTTAAAGAAGCTGAACAGATTATCGCTAACG
>JAZNLE010000081.1:0-7803 GCA_045578885.1 Acutalibacteraceae bacterium
TTGTGCAAGGGGAAATTTCACAAATGGAACGCGAATTTTCGCGGAGTTGATATAAACCATAATTTTGATGCCGATTGGGAAGTTTTAAGCGAAAAGGAAAAGGCGCTCGGTATTTCGTCGCCTTCGCCGACACGCTTCGGCGGATATAAACCTCATAGCGAGCCAGAAACTATGGCGCTTGTAAACCTTTGTAAAACGCAAAATATCTGTCATACGGTATCACTACATTCGCAAGGCGAGGTGATTTATTGGACTTTCGGCGATAAAATACCTCCAAAATCAAAACGAATGGCGGAAATTATGGCAACCTCGAGCGGATATGCTCTTGATGTGCCGATAAGTATTGCTACGGGCGGCGGCTTTAAAGACTGGTTTATAAAAGAATTCGGTCGCCCAGGGTTTACAGTAGAAATCGGTAAAGGGGAGAACCCTCTACCCGCTAACGATGCCTTTAAAATCTATAAGCAAGTAAGGGAACTGTTAGTTCTCACTTGCATAATGTAAAAGAAAAGAGCATATTGCTTTCAATATGCTCTTTAAATTTTTAACAACCCAAATCTTCAACAATAAGATTGCGAACAGTGTCTTCAGCGTCGCGAACCTTGAAGAATTTTTCTGCAACCTGCGGGAAGAGGGCATAGCTTAATACATCTTCTTCCGATTTGCCGATGCCTTTTTTCTTCATTTCAGCTGCATACTTTTCAAGTTCGGGTTCAAGCAAATCAGCAGGACGGCAGGTGATAACCTCTTCGTCGCCGATAGCCTTTTTGCGAACTTCTTCATTAACTTCTGCAGGAAGTCTGCCGTATTCGCCGCGCAAGAGTCCCTTTGATTCCTTTGGAACCATCTTGTAGCGTTCGCCCGAAAGCACATTAAGAACTGCCTGAGTACCAACAATCTGGCTGGTGGGGGTTACGAGGGGCGGGTAACCGAAGTCCTTGCGAACACGCGGAACTTCTGCCAAAGCGTCATAGTATTTATCTTCAGCGTTAGCCTGCTTTAACTGTGACAAAAGGTTTGAAAGCATACCACCGGGTACTTGGTACAAAAGGGTTTTTGTATCAACATTTAAAACCTTGGGGTCTAAGATGCCGTCAGCCTTCATCTTGTCAGCAACCTTGCGGAAGTGAGCCGCAACATCGCTTAACTTTTCAAGGTCAAGACCTGTATCACGGGGAGTACCGTTAAGAGTAGCAACCAATGCCTCGGTAGAGGGCTGTGCAGTACCGTTTGCCAAGGGTGACAAAGCGGTGTCCACGATATCAACACCTGCTTGAGCAGCCATCAAGTACACCATATCACCTGTACCTGTGGTGTTATGGGTATGCAAATGAATAGGAACACTTACATTTTCCTTGAGCTTTTTAACGAGTGAATAAGCATCAAAGGGGAGAAGCAAGTTTGCCATATCCTTAATACAAATAACGTCAGCGCCCATCTGCTCAAGCTCTTTTGCAAGCTTTACAAAGTATTCTTCGTTGTGAACGGGGCTTTCGGTATAGCTGAGAGCAGGCTCACAGATACCACCGTACTTCTTACAGCTTTTAATAGCTTGTTCAAGGTTACGGGTATCGTTAAGCGCGTCGAAAATACGAATAACTTCAATACCGTTTTCGATAGATTTACCAACGAAGTTGTCAACAACGTCGTCAGCGTAGTGCTTGTAACCTAAAATATTCTGTCCGCGGAAAAGCATCTGAAGCTTTGTGTCGGGCATATATTTTTTAAGTGTGCGAAGTCTTTCCCAGGGGTCTTCGTTAAGGAAGCGCATACATACGTCGAATGTAGCGCCGCCCCAACATTCGAGTGACCAGTAACCGATTTCGTTAAGGCGCTCGAGTGCGGGAATCATATCTTCGATTTTCATTCTTGTAGCCGCTTGTGATTGGTGAGCGTCACGAAGAATGGTATCGGTAATTAATAACTTTTTATTTTCCATTTTAATCTCCTTAAAGAATTGGAATTAACCGAATATAGCGATCAATGCACCAGCCGCAATAGCCGAGCCGATAACACCTGCAACATTCGGACCCATAGCGTGCATGAGTAAGAAGTTTGAGGAATTTTCCTTTTGACCGACCATCTGTGAAACGCGGGCAGCCATAGGTACAGCAGAAACACCTGCAGAACCGATAAGGGGATTCATCTTATTCTTGGTGAAGAGGTTCATAAACTTAGCGAACAATACACCGCAAGCAGAAGCAACACCGAATGCAACAACGCCGAGAACGATAATAGAAAGTGTTTGCAAGTTAAGGAAGTTCTTTGCGGTAGCAGTAGCGCCAACCGAGATGCCAAGGAATATTGTAATGATATTCATAAGCTCGTTCTGAGCAGTTTTGCAAAGTCTTTCTGCAACGCCTGACTCTTTCCAGAGGTTACCGAGCATTAAGCAACCGATAAGGGGGGCTGCAGAGGGAACCAAGAGAGCCACGAAGATTGTAACAGCGATCGGGAAAACAATTTTCTCGGTTTTTGAAACCTGACGGAGAGGCTTCATAATAATCTGGCGTTCTTTCTTTGTGGTAAGAAGCTTCATGATAGGGGGCTGAATAACGGGAACCAAAGCCATGTAGCTGTAAGCCGCAACAGCGATAGGTCCTAAAAGGTGAGAAGCTAACTGTGAAGTAACGAAAATAGCGGTAGGACCGTCGGCACCGCCGATAATACCGATAGATGCAGCTTCAAGACCTGTAAAGCTTAATGCTTTTGCGCCGAGGAAGGTTGCGAAAATACCAACCTGTGCAGCTGCGCCCAAAAGCAAGGACTTGGGGTTAGAAATAAGAGGGCCAAAGTCGGTCATAGCACCGATACCTATAAAAATAAGGCAGGGGTATATACAGGTTTTAACGCCTATATATAAATAGTCTAAAAGACCGCCGTTTGCAAGGATATAACCGTAGCTGTGGTAGTTTTCAGAAGCAGAGTTCATAAACTCGTTCCAAAGCTCTTGGTTATAAAGACCTGCACCGGGGAGGTTGGTAAGAAGCATACCGAATGCGATACCGATTAAAAGAAGCGGTTCGAACTGCTTCTTGATAGCAAGCCATAAAAGGAGGAGCGATACGGCAATCATAACAAGATTTTGCCAACCGCCGTTTGAAAGGAAACCGCCAAATAAAGCATAAAAGCCGGTTTCTTTAAGAAAATTCATAATAGCGTCCATTGTTTTAATTCTCCCTGTTTTTTCGAAAAATTAAGCAATTACGCAAAGGGTAGCGCCTGTTTCAACAGAAGCACCGTTTTGAACATTTACAGAAGCGATTGTACCGTCGCAGGGAGCGATGATTTCGTTTTCCATCTTCATAGCTTCTAAAATCATAAGAACATCACCCTTCTTAACAGCAGCGCCGTTCTGAACATTTACAGAAAGGATTGTGCCGGGCATCGGGCTTGTAACAGTTTCACCGCCGGCAGCAGTAGGAGCAGCAGCGGGTGCGGGAGCAGCTACAGGGGCAGCAGCGGGTGCGGCAGGAGCGGGAGCAGCCTTAACATCTGCAGCATCTACAACTTCTAAAGTAATTTCATAGGAAGTACCGTTTACGGTTACATTATATTTTTTCATAATTTTACACCTTTTTTCTTAAATTTTTTTAAATGATATAATTCTTAATGCCGAGATGTCTGTACCAAGCTCTTCGGCTATTGCGGCAGAAACTGCGGCAATAATTTCCTGACGGTTTTCGATTGTCTGTGTAACCGGTGTGGCAGGAGCGCTAGTCACTGCAGTTGCGGTTTTTTCGGCAGGTTTATTTACTTTTGCGGTCAAAAGTCCGATAATCTTGCAAAGCAAGATCAAGCAGATAAGACCAATAAACACAGTGCCGATTCCAAGTAAACAAACGAATAAATTTGACGGTTCGGGCATTTTTGCACCTCCTTAAAATTCACGAAAAGGGATTTAACAACAAAATATTGTGTTAAATTTTCCAATCTTCGCCCTTTTACACTAATTATATACCTTCCGTCAATAAATTACAAGTACTTTGTTGGAAAATTTTTAAAAAATTTTAGAAATATTTTCTATCATAAATTTTATAGGGTTATGATTGTATACAGTATTATCCTTTTTCTTGCAAAAGTTTCCACTTCGATATATAATAAAAGTATAAACAAAAGGGAGACTGTTTTATGAAATTGACTCGAGTGATTTTAAGCATTGTTATTACTGTGGTTATGTTGTTCAACCTTTGCGGTTGTTCTTTGACGGAGAATTTACAAAGAAATGTTGCAAAAAATAAGATTGAAGCGTTAAGCGACCTATCCCTTAATACTAATGCGATTATAAATTTTTCCTTTGAGTTTTTCAAACACAGTGAGGTTAAAAACAAAAATTCTCTCGTTTCTCCCCTGTCGGCTATAATGGCTTTGGGGATTAGTGCTAATGGCGCAAAAGGAAATACCTTGACTCAGTTAGAAAAAGCTTTTGGTATGAAAGCGCAAGACTTAAATGTGTATTTATATAGCCTTTCAAAAGCCTTTGAAAAGGATAAGGCGAAAGTTAATCTCGCAAATTCGGTATGGTTTACAAGTGATGAGCGCTTTACAGTAAATAAAGAATTTTTGCAAACAAGTGCTGACTATTATGATGCCGATATTTTTAAAACACCTATGAATAATTCCACTGTTAGAGATGTAAACAATTGGGTTAAAGACGAAACCGACGGTATGATCGAGGAAATAGCTGACAGCGATTTGATAAACGGTGACACAGTTATGTGTCTTTTAAACGCACTTTGTTTTGAGGGAGATTGGGTAGAGGAATATTTTTCCGAAGATGTAGAAGAAGGAGAATTTACATCTATTTCGGGCGAAAAGCAAGTTTGCGATTTTATGCATGGCTCGGAATATACATATTTAGAAAACGAAAATTCAAAAGGCTTTATAAAACCTTATAAAAACAGTGATTTTGCTTTCGTTGCACTGTTGCCTAATAAAGATATTTCTCTAGAGGAGTATATCAAAATCCTCGATTATAAAACCTTTAATGAAATAATGGAAAATAAAATTGAAACAAGTGTTCAAGTTTCTATTCCAAAGTTTGATAGTGAATTTGATTTTTATGCTAATGATACACTTGTGAAAATGGGTGTTACCGATATTTTCGATTTCGAATTGGCCGATTTGAGCGGTTTAGGAAAATCGGCAGCGGGGAATATTTGGGTTAAAACAGTAAAGCAAAAAACATTTATCTCGGTTGCCGAAAAGGGTACACGCGCAAGCGCGGCAACTATGGTGGTTGCGGATGATTCATTGTTCAGAGATGATAAGCAAGTATATCTTAACAGACCTTTTGTTTATATGATTATTGATACAAACACAAATATTCCGCTATTTATTGGAACATTGAATGATATGGGCTAAGTGGAGGCGATTTTATGAAAACTGCGCGTTTGGTTTTATCTGTTTTAGTTATTGTTGCTTTGTTATTTAATTTTATTGGTTGTTCATCTAATACTTTATCTTCGGGTAATCTTATGGTTGGTATTACGCCTAATAAAGTGGCAGTATCTACTGAACTTAAAGAGGATGCTGTTAATGTTAATAATTTTTCGTTAGAACTTTTTAAAAACAGCATTCGCGAAGGCGAAAACACTTTGGTTTCGCCGCTTTCGGTAATCTATGCTTTGGGAATGACTGCAAACGGTGCAAAAGGCGAAACCTTAAAGCAGATGGAAGATGTTTTCGGTATGAAATCGCAAGACCTTAATGTTTTTCTTTACAGCCTTATGGATGTTCTTAAAAAGAACGAGAGTGCGAAATTAAAACTTGCAAACTCGGTTTGGTTTACCGATGATAAAAGTTTTAATGTGAGTAAAGATTTTTTACAAACTAACGCTGATTATTACGGCGCTGATGCTTACAAAGAAATTTTTGATAATTCTTTGGTTGAAAAGGTGAATGGTTGGGTTGGCGAGAAAACCAACAAAAGGATAGATAAGGTTATTGATGAATCTTTTGTATCGCCTAACACTATTATGTACCTTATAAACGCGCTTTACTTCGAGGCGGAATGGGATTATCCTTATTATAATAACAATGTTGAAAAAGGCGTGTTTGCTACAAATTCGGGCAAAAAGCAAAAATGCGAGTTTATGTATGGCAATGAAGGTACATATCTTGAAAGCAAGAATGCCACAGGCTTTGTAAAACCTTATAAAGACTGTAACTACGCTTTTGTGGCATTGTTGCCGAATAAAGATTTAACAGTAGAAAAGTATCTTGAAACATTGAATTATGATTCATTAAATAGAATATTTGCAAGTACCGAAAACGCAAGAGTTATGACCGCTATTCCAAAATTCGAAACCGAGTTTGACTGTGAAATGAAAGAAACCCTTAAAACAATGGGTATGGCACTTGCGTTTGACCGAGACAACGCAGATTTTAGCAATATCGGAAAATCGAAAATCGGAAATATTTATATTTCTAAAATCAAGCATAAGACCTTTATTTCATTTAACGAGGACGGTACAAAGGCGGGAGCGGCAACTGCGGCTGAATTTTCGGTGAAAAGTATGTTACCGATTGAAGAAAAACAGGTTTATCTTGACCGCCCGTTTGTGTATATGATAATTGACACTAACACTAATTTTCCGATTTTTATAGGTGCACAAAACAGTATAAGATAATCAAACTGAATATTTTTCAAAAAAAGACAAGGGAGACCTTGTCTTTTCTTTTGTCACCAATGCTGATTTTAAAAATATAATGTTAAAGGGACAACTAATATAAAAGTTTTTAAAAGGAGTAGACTGATGGACAGAAGAGTTTTTGAAATGCTTGAAATGTACAAGCAAAACAATGCAAACTATGAGGCAAAAACTTACGATAAAGAGTGCTTTAACGGCGATTTTTGCCTTGATACCGATTATAACGCTGTCGGTGGTAATATTCTTACAATGGCTTTTGTAAATATGCAGCCGATTGAAAGCGTATATGAAACGCAAGATGGCTTCTCTCGCGGAACGATTTTCCCCAATATTGACAAGCCTTTTTACGGAGGTAAAAGAGTATGAATAGTAAAGAAGCTTTAAGGAAAAAAATCCACGCGCTCGATTTTGCAATTCACGAATTGGTGCTTTATCTTGACACCCATCCAACCTGCAAAAAAGCGATGGCGCTGCTTAGAGAATACAGACAAAAAAGAAAAGAGTGTATAGAGCTCTACGAACAAAAATACGGTAAGTATATTGTAACCCCTGCAGATGTTCCCGCAGAGGGTTGCTGGCAATGGTTAGAGTCCCCGTGGCCCTGGGAAAATGAGGAGGTTTAATTTATGTGGCAATATGAGAAAAAACTTCAGTACCCGATAAACATTAAAAACCCCAATCCAAAATACGCGCAGATTATTATAAGCCAGTACGGCGGCCCCGACGGTGAGCTTGGCGCTTCAATGCGCTACCTGACACAGCGCTTCGGTCAACCGTTTAACGAGGTAAAAGGGATCTTGACCGATGTTGGTATATCAGTTTGTTAATTGTTCATTTGACTTTAGGTGCAAAATATGGTAAAATCGGGATAGCAAAACACGAAAGGAATGTTTTAAAATGGATATTATTGAGATTGTTGTTGAAAGTATTGTTGATGAATATAAAGAGAGTGCAGTTTCGTTTATAAATGATAAAGACAAGTTTCTAAATTTGTTCGTTCAGGAATATGATGTTATCATAAAGAATAAGTTAGGAAACACCTCTATGATAACAAACCCTGAGGCATTTAATAGTGTTAATTTTAAAGATATAAATCAGTTAAAGGAAATCATAGAAACTCAATTATATAAAAAGTTATATACTAATGATT
>JAZNLE010000082.1:0-4700 GCA_045578885.1 Acutalibacteraceae bacterium
GCAAAGCTGTGGTAATAGGATGTTGAAAAAAATGCGGCAAAACCAGCGCAAACAAGCGCAAATTTTTTGTTTTCCAAAAGCCCGACGGCTTTTATCATTTCAGTTACAGCTATTACCGAAAGGATCGCAACTGCAACATCAAGAACAAAGGTTTCAAAAAGAAACAGCACCGCAATAAGCAAAACAAGCCCGACCAATGCGGAAATTATCCTTGTTTTCAAGATACTTTTTCCTTTCTTCTAAATCAAAATTTCAGATTCCGCCGAATCTGCGGTTTCTGTTTTTAAAATCGGCAATAGCTCGATCGAGATCGCTCGGCTTGAAATCAGGCCAAAGCACATCCGAAAACCAAAACTCCGCATAGGCAGACTGCCAGATAAGATAGTTAGAAAGGCGATATTCACCGCTCGGTCTTATGATAAAATCAGGGTCGGGCATACCGCTTGTATAAAGGTTCTGCGAAATAATATCTTCGGTGATTTCTTCTGCCGATATACCGCTTTTTACAATTTCCTTTACAGCAGTTGTAATCTCATCTCTGCCGCCATAGTTTATAGCGATATTAAGGTTAAGACCAGTAGCTTTTTCGCTGTCTTTTTCATTCTTCGCCATAAGCGCCTTAATATCCTCTGCCAAAGGTTCGCGGTTGCCGAGAAACCTCACGCGGATATTCTCGTCTTTGAAATTTTCAGCATCCTTAAGGTAATCACGAAGCAAATTCATAATCCCCTCAACTTCCTGTACGGGACGCTTCCAATTTTCAGTCGAAAAGGCATAAACCGTCAAGTACTTAAGACCTATCTTGTTGCAGTATCTCGCAATAGTCTTAAAGGTTTTAGCCCCTGCGACATGACCTGCGCTTCTCGGCAGTCCTTGCTTTTTCGCCCATCTGCCGTTACCGTCCATAATAATAGCGATATGCTCGGGCAACGGTCTGTCAGTTTTTGTTTTTTTGAAAAACATAATCTCACCCTGCGTATAAAAGCGGTCTCACAAAAGTGGGACCGCAAAAAATTAAATCTCTAAAATTTCTTTTTCCTTTAAAGCCGCTAACTCGTCGATTTCTTTGCAGTAGTTATCGGTAAGCTTCTGGATTTTCTTTTCGCCGTTTGCTTGGTCGTCTTCGGTGATAGCGCTCGACTTCTGTAAAGCCTTTAATTTCTCCAAAGCGTCGCGACGGGTATTACGAATAGCTACCTTGCTTTCTTCAGCGGTCTTTTTAACATCCTTAACGATTTCTTTTCTGCGTTCTTCTGTAAGGGGCGGGAAAGAAAGACGGATAACTCTACCATCGTTCTGAGGATTGATGCCGATATCGGATACGAGAATTGCTTTTTCGATATCCTTAAGAGTTGAGGCATCCCAAGGCTGAATCATAAGAATTCTCGGTTCAGGAACCGATACAGCCGCCATCTGCTGAATGGGAGTGGGTGCGCCGTAATAATCAACTGTGATTTTATCCAATACCGAAACATTTGCTCTGCCTGCGCGGATAGACTTGTATTCGCGGTCGAGCACTGCTACGGTTTTAGTCATTTTTTCTTCGGTAACTTTCAATAATTCATTCATAAATATTTCCTCCTACTTTACTACTGTACCTATTGTTTCGCCAACCATTGCCGAAACAATGTTTTGCGGTTTATCAAGGTTAAATACCAAAATTTCAATGCCGTTATCCATACAAAGCGATGCGGCTGTGCTATCCATAACATGAAGTCCTTTTTGGAGTACATCAAGGTGTGACAATACATCAAACTTCTTAGCATCGGGATTAAGTTTCGGGTCGCTGTCATAAACACCGTCAACATTTGTAGCCTTGAAGATCACATCTGCGCCAATTTCCGCCGCGCGTAAAGCCGCCGCAGTATCGGTCGAGAAGAAGGGGTTACCTGTTCCGCAACCGAAAACAACCACTCTTCCCTTTTCCAAATGTCTTACAGCCTTATTTCTGATATAAGGCTCTGCAATCTGTCGCATTTCAATAGCGGTCTGAACACGGGCAATTACACCCAATTGTTCGAGCGCATCAGCCAAAGCCAATGCATTTATCGAAGTTGCGAGCATTCCCATATGGTCAGCGCGGGTTCTGTCCATTTTGCCGCTGCTTCTACCGCGCCAGAAATTACCTCCGCCGACAACTATTGCAACCTCAACGCCCATATCGACACATTCTTTAACGCTCTGGCAAACCTCCAGAACCTTATCGAAATCGATACCTGCGCCTTTGGCACCTGCGAGAACCTCGCCGCTTAATTTTAAAAGTACTCTTTTATAAACAGGTTTCACTTAAAACACCCCTTTACATTCTTAAATCTATTTTACATTATACAAGGTATAAAGTCAATCTTAAAATATTGAAAATTGCTCTTGAAAAGTTCAAAAAATATGTTAGAATATAGTAGTAGAATATTTTTTAAGGAGAATTATTATGGCAAAAGAAGTAATGGTAGAAATCTCTGCTCGTCATGTGCACGTTTCTCAAAAAGATTTAGAAATCCTTTTCGGTGAAGGCTACACCCTCACTCCTAAAAAGGATTTATCACAGCCCGGTCAGTTCGCTTGTGAAGAAAAGGTGACCATCATCGGTGAAAAGGGACAGTTAAAGGCTTCTATTTTAGGCCCTGTTCGTCCTGATACACAAGTTGAAATTTCTTTAACGGATGCTCGTTCAATCGGTGCTTTAGCTCCCATACGCGAATCAGGTGATGTAGCAGGCAGCGGCAAATGCAAGCTCGTAGGTCCTAAGGGCGAAGTCGAATTAGAACAGGGTGTTATCGCTGCAAAGCGTCATATCCACATGACCGTGGCTGACGGCGAAAAA
Source organism: Acutalibacteraceae bacterium (assembly GCA_045578885.1). GTDB lineage: Bacteria > Bacillota > Clostridia > Oscillospirales > Acutalibacteraceae > UBA737. The sequence goes on from JAZNLE010000082.1 coordinate 2,822, forward strand.
TACGGCATCAAGGACAAGGAGATTGTTAATGTTAAGATCACTTCCGACGGCAGAAGCCTTATCTTCAGTGATGTTGTAGCACGCGTTAGCGATTCTTACGCTTTGGCTATGCACATTGACACCGACGAAGCAAACGCTGCTAAGGTTGGCGGCAACTGCATCGGTGAAATTCTTGACTAATTTAGGTCTTTACCTGCATATACCGTTTTGTAAACGAAAATGCGCTTACTGTGATTTTTATTCGGCTGTCTTTTCGGAAGAATTAGTCGCAAAATACATAACAGCACTAAAAAGGGAAATAAAACAGTGGGGCGGCAAAATAAACCGCCCCATTGATACTATTTACTTAGGTGGCGGCACGCCGTCACTTCTAAACAGCTATTTACCCGAACTTATCGGCAGTATAAAAGAAAATTTCAATGTCACAGACGATGCCGAAATCACACTCGAAGTGAACCCACAAAGTGATATCGAACAAGTCTTGCAAAATGTAAAACAGGCGAGAGTAAACCGCCTTTCAATAGGTGTTCAAAGCGGAAATAACGAACAACTCAAAACATTAGGCAGAACCCATTCTAAAGAAGACGCCGCGAACGCAATAAGAATCGCGAGAACTCTCGGTTTTTCAAACATTTCGCTCGATTTAATGATAGGTCTTCCCCAGTCAAATCTTGACTCCCTAAGACAAGACCTTGATTTTCTAACGGCGCTTAACCCTGAGCACATTTCGGCATATATTTTAAAAATCGAGCCTAATACCGCTTTCGAAAAACAAGAAGACTCCCTCGGTTTGCCGAGTGAGGACAGCGTTTGCGACCAATATCTTTTTATGTGTGATTATCTCCAAAATAAAGGATATTCGCATTATGAAATTTCGAATTTTGCAAAACCCAATTTCGAGAGCCGACACAATCTTAAATATTGGAACTGTGAGGAATATTTAGGCCTTGGTCCCTCGGCTCATTCTTTTGTTGACGGAAGGCGGTTTTACTATCCGCGCGACCTCAAGGCATTCATAAACGGCAATACCCCTCTACCCGACGGTAAAGGCGGAAGCGAGGAAGAAAAACTAATGCTTGCGCTACGGCTTAAAGGCGGTGTGAATGCCGAAATTCTGCCCCAAAACAAGACTGAACTTTTTGTAAAAAACGGCTTCGCCGAAATAAAAAACGGCAATTTTTTCCTTACAAATAAAGGTATGCTCGTTTCCAACCAAATCATTACTGAACTTTTGGAGAACTGCAATGAAAACACTTAAAATCCATCTTATCCGCCACGGTGCAACCGATGCCAATTACAAAGGACAGTATATCGGTTGCAAGACCGATTTGCCCCTATCCCCCGAGGGACTTAATGAATTAAGGCTTATGAAAAGCGATATCGATTACCCCAAAATCGAGCGTCTTTATTCGAGTCCGCTTCTTCGCGCGAAGCAGTCGGGTTCTCTGCTTTACCCCGATGTTCCGATGTTTCTTGTAGAAAATCTTAAGGAATATGACTTCGGCGAATTTGAGGGCAAAACTGCAAAAGAGCTTGACCTCAATCCCGACTTCAAGGCTTGGGCAGCGGGCAAACTTTCAGCTCCCAAGGGTGGCGAAGATAATACCAATTTTATAAAAAGACTGTGTGTAGGTCTTAATGAAGTCATTGTGGATATGCTTAATAATGACATTGAAAACGCAGGTGTTATAATGCACGGCGGCGCTATAATGATGCTTCTTTCTGCCTGCGCTGTACCGCAACGCCGCTCGGTCGAATGGAACTGCGAATCAGGTCAGGGGTACTCCCTTTTAGTCACCCCCTCGCTCTACCACAAAAGCGGTATAGTCGAAGTTTTTGGTGTGATTTGATTTTATTAATTTAAATTCTATCTTGTAGG
>JAZNLE010000083.1:0-7056 GCA_045578885.1 Acutalibacteraceae bacterium
TGTGCCAAAGAAGCTATAGCTTATGCTTCTAAAAACTATCCCGATATGTCTATTGGAGCAGGTACTGTAATCAATGCTAAGCAATGCGAAGACGCTTTGGAAGCAGGTGCACAGTTTATCGTATCTCCAGGTCTTTCGGTAGATGTAGCAAAGATTTGTATTGCTAAAAATATCCCTTACTATCCTGGTTGCGTAACACCCACCGAAATTATGCAGGCTTTAGACCTTGGTATTACCACTGTTAAGTTCTTCCCTGCAAATGTTTACGGCGGTCTTAAGGCTTTAAAGGCGCTTTCCGCTCCCTTCCCGCAGGTTAAATTTATCCCCACCGGCGGTGTTGACAGAAGCAATATTGACGAATTTTTAGCTTTCGATAAAATCGAAGCTATCGGCGGCAGCTTCTTCGTAAAAGAAGCACTTGAAAAAATGGAGGAAAAATAATATGGCAAGAATAGTTACTTTCGGTGAAATAATGTTGAGATTAGCCCCCAACGGCTACTACCGTTTTTTCCAAAACGACCAGATGCAGGCAACCTTCGGCGGTGGCGAAGCCAACGTTGCAGTAAGCCTTGCAAACTACGGTATGGACAGCGTTTATGTAACAAAGTTACCTAAACACGCTATCGGTCAAGCAGCTATTGACAGCCTTCGCGCCTTCGGTGTTGACACCTCTAAAATCGTTCGCGGCGGCGAGCGTGTAGGTATTTACTACCTTGAAAAGGGTGCTTCACAGCGCGGTTCGGTTTGTATTTATGACCGTAAATATTCCGCTATTCAGCAAGCCGTAGCGGCTGATTTCGACTGGGATGCTATCTTTGAAGGCGCCGACTGGTTCCACTTCACAGGTATTACCCCCGCTTTAGGACCGAATGTTGTTGAAATCTGCAAGGAAGCTTGCATTAAAGCTAAAGAAAAGGGCGTTAAGATTTCTTGCGACCTTAACTACCGCGGCAAGCTCTGGACACGCGACGAAGCACGCGAAGCTATGACCGAGCTTTGCAAGTATGTTGATGTTTGCATCTCTAACGAAGAAGATGCAAAGGACGTATTCGGCATCGAAGCCGAGGGCACCGATATCTACGGCGGTAAGTTAAACCATGACGGTTATAAGAGCGTTGCTAAGCAACTCGCTGACAAGTTCGGCTTCGAAAAGGTTGCAATCACACTTCGCACCTCGATTTCTGCAAGTGATAACGACTGGGCAGGTATGCTCTATGACGGCGAAGATTATTACTTCTCAAAGTCTTACCACCTCCACATCGTTGACCGTGTAGGCGGCGGCGACAGCTTTGGCGGCGGACTTATCTATTCATTGCTTTCGGGCAAATCTTCAAAGGATGCTATCGAATTTGCTGTTGCAGCTTCGGCACTTAAGCATTCTGTTGAGGGCGACTACAACCGCGTTTCCGTTTCCGAAGTTGAAAAACTCGCAGGCGGCGACGGATCAGGTAGAGTACAAAGATAAAATCGCTCGCGATTTTATCAATGAAGTAAATCCCATTTGGGATTTATGAAGTATCCTTCGGATATGAAGTAGCTAACGCTATGAAGTACGCTTCGCGTATGAACAGGATTCACTTCACTCATATTGCAAAGCAATACTTCATAATATCAGAGATATTACTTCATATTTTTCGTTAGAAAAATACTTCATTCGTTATTTTGAGGTTTAATAATGAAAGAAAACAAGTTTGCTGATTTATCAATGGACTTTTCAATCGAAATAATAACCCTTTGCGATGAAATAAAAGGTCATTATTCATTAACAAACCAACTCGAGCGTTCTGCAACAAGCATCGGCGCCAATATTCACGAAGCTAATTACGCGCACAGCAGAGCAGATTTTATAGCGAAACTGCAAATCGCTTTAAAAGAATGCTACGAAACAGAATATTGGTTAGAATTATTTACAAAAATGAAATTTGCCGACGAACAAAAAGTAAAGACCCTATACAACCAATGCGGTACTATTCGTCGCATTCTCGTAACATCTATAAATACAGCAAAGAACAAAACCTCTTAAAATTCATAAAACAGTCTTCATCACACAAAAAACCGACTCTCTCGAGTCGGTTTTTTCATTTTAACATAAACTTTTCAAGTTCTTTTTTGCCGTTTATTCCTAATTTATCATAAACTATGGTTATGTAGTTCATTATAGTTCTTTCGGAAAGATCTAAATGCGCGGCGATTTCCTTTGCACGCCAGTTTCGGCTATAGAGCATAGCCACCGTAAACTCAATTTGACTAAGACTTGTGGCAACCGTGTTCTCATTCTTCACATTATATATATGGTACCAAGCCTCGTTATAAGCTTTGGCGATTGCAGTGATTCTAGTATAAGCATTAGGATGCGCCTTTTTAAAATAGCGCTCAATAAGTCCTTGCATCAAGCTGTAATGCTCAACAAAAGGCATTATAAAGCCGTCTTTTTCTGCCAATTCCCACGCTTTTTCAACATATTCAACCGCTTTTTCTTCCTGCCGCAAGTTAATAAAATCAATCGCAGAAATCAGATTAATATAAATAATCGGAATAGGGTACAAATCAACCGATAGATTGAGTGCCGCTTCGGCAATACCGAGCGATTTTGAAAAATCTTTTTTGAAATATTCGTTATATGCCGCGAGGTAACAAGCAAACAAGCGCAGTCCCTCATCAAGATATTTCATAACTCCAATCATTTCAGGAACTTCGCCCTGTGGCAAATGCAACTGTGTCTTTAAAATTGCAGAAGAAAAGATTGCTATGGTTTTAACCTCTTGCGATTGATCCTGTGCCGAATATATCTCAAACAGATTTCGCATATTTTCGCCTGCATAATAGGTTTTGGTGATATGACCCTGCGCAAGATTTGAAAAAAGATTAAAAATCGAAGCCACAGTGCTGAGCATCGGGTTATCCGAAGTGAGATACGGCTCGGTTATGATACAGCTTTTTTTAAACTCGCCCGTGAAATAATAATATTCGCTAAGCGCCATCTGTTTATCGTCATAATTGGATATACTATCAATATACTCCAAAACTTCGCCGTATTTATATTTGTGGATTATGGGATACGGTTCATTTAGATATTCCTGATTTTCGGCACACGCTTCGTTAGGTTTAACCGCATTTGCAGGAATTTTCCAATCTCTGCCGTCTTTATAGGCATAGGGTATTTTGCCCATCTTTGCCCATTTCTGCACGGCGCGTTCGGTACAACCAAGCCTTAGCGCCGCCTGTTTTACAGTTTCAAAATCCATATAATTCGCCTCTTTATACGGTAATTATACTACTATTTTTTGAGCCTTGCAAGTATTTTTAAAAAAAGTCTTTACTTTTTAAAACCTTTATGTTATAATATTTTGGCTTACGTATACTATGCTTTAGGTGTCTGCCCTAAGGGACTCACTACGACCTATTGCTTGGTTTACGCAAGGAGTCTAATAAAGGAGTGAAAGATAATGACAAAAGACGTTAAGAATCAGGTTATGGCTGAATATGCCACACACGAAGGCGACACAGGTTCTCCTGAAGTTCAAATTGCTCTTCTTACCACAAGAATCAATGAACTTAATGCTCACCTTAAAACACATCCGAAGGATAAGCATTCTTACCGCGGTCTTCTCAAGATGGTAGGTCACAGAAGAAACCTCCTTGCTTACCTTATGAAGAACGACATCGAAAGATACCGTTCTATCGTTAAGAGACTCGGTCTTCGTAAGTAATTCACAACCAAAAAGGCAGGCTGTTTTTATAGCAGTCTGCCTTGAAAACTATTTTATTCAAAAAATTATGAGATTTTCGTGCTTTAGCGGTAAATCGAGTATATAAGGGATAAATCATTCAAGTTTCGCAACGATTTGCTTTTCCGTAAAAAGTTCCCTCTGCTACGAGAACATCATATTTGCCTTGCAAACAATGAGCTGTTCTCTTCGCAACGATTATTTTTACGGGCAAATCTGCTCAACTCTATATATTGGATTTATTGCTAACCGAAGGTCTCTGATTTAAACAATTAACAAAAGGAGATTTTAAAATGTTTGAAAATTTCAAGGTTTATGAAACCACCCTTGCAGGCCGTCCTTTAAAGCTTGAAACAGGTATGATGGCCGGTCTTGCAAATGCAGCTGTTATGGCAAAATACGGTGACACATGCGTACTTTGTACCGTTACCGCTTCGGCAAAGCCGCGCGAAGGCATTGACTTTTTCCCGCTTTCTGTTGACTATGAAGAAAAGATGTACTCTGTAGGCCGTATCCCCGGCTCTTTCACAAGAAGAGAAGGCAAGGCTTCGGACAAGGCTGTTCTCGCTTCACGCTGTATTGACCGTCCTATCCGTCCCTTGTTCCCAAAAGATATGCGCAACGACTGCTCAGTTGTAGCAACTGTTATGTCGGTTGACCCCGACTGCTCACCCGAGGTTGCTGCTGCTATCGGTGTTTCCACTGCTATCGCAATTTCGGACATCCCTTGGGCTGGTCCTATTTCAAGTGTAAATGTTGGTCTTGTTGACGGCGAAATCGTTATCAACCCCACTCTTGAACAGAGAGAAAAAACCGACCTTACTTTGACCGTTTCTTCAACAGCAGACTTGGTTGCTATGATTGAAGCAGGCGGTAACGAAATCCCTGACGACCTTATGTTCGACTGCATTATGGCAGGTCACGAGGTTAACAAGGAAGTTGTTAAATTCATTAACGGTATTGTAGCCGAAATCGGCAAAGAAAAATTCGAGTTCGAATCCAACGATCCCGACCCCGAAATTATGGCAGAAATCGAAGAATTCTGCATTGAAGATGTTAAAAAGGCACTCGATACCGACGACAAACTCGTTCGCGATGCCGCACTTCTTCCTATATATAACGCTGTTCACGAAAAGTTTGACGAACGTTTCGAAGGCAACGAAGCAAAATTAGACGAGATTATGTACCTCGTTCAGAAGCATGTTGTTCGCGCTTGGCTTAAAGACGAAAAGAAGCGTGTTGACGGCAGAGGCATTGACGAAATCCGTCCTCTCGATGCAAAGGTTGACTTACTCCCCCGTGTGCACGGTAGCGGTATGTTCACCCGCGGACAGACACAGGTTCTCTCTATCGCAACTCTCGCCCCCGTAAGCGAAGCACAGAAGCTTGACGGTCTTGACGAAGAAGTTTCTAAGAGATATATTCACCACTACAATTTCCCGTCCTATTCAGTAGGCGAAACCAAGCCCTCACGCGGTCCAGGCAGACGCGAAATCGGTCACGGCGCTTTGGCTGAAAAGGCTTTAGTTCCCGTAATTCCGAGTGTTGACGAATTCCCCTACGCTATCCGCGTTGTATCGGAAGTTCTTTCTTCAAACGGTTCTACCTCACAGGGTTCAATCTGCGGTTCTACCCTCGCTCTTATGGCAGCGGGTGTTCCGATTAAAGCTCCCGTTGCAGGTATTTCTTGCGGTCTTATCACAGGTGACGAAGGCGTTTACGGCGACTTTATGACAATGGTTGACATCCAAGGTCTTGAAGACTTCTACGGCGATATGGACTTTAAGGTGGCAGGTACTCACAAGGGTATCACCGCTATCCAGATGGACTTAAAGGTTCACGGTCTTACTCCCGCTATCATTAAGGAAGCTTTCGAGAAGACTAACAAGGCAAGAATGCACATTCTTGACGAAGTAATGCTCAAGTGTATTCCCGAATACCGTTCAGAGCTTTCACCTTATGCTCCCAAAATGCTCACAACCGCTATCAATCCTGAAAAAATCGGTGATGTTATCGGTAAGCAGGGCAAGGTTATTCAGTCTATTCAAGAACAGTGCGAATGCACAATCAACATCGAAGAAGACGGCAGAGTGTTTGTTTCAGGTCTTGATGTTGAAAAAGCTAAGCAGGCTATCGCTATTATCGAGCTTATCGCTAACGATCCCGAAATCGGCGCTATCTACAGCGGTAAGGTAACAAGACTTATGACCTTCGGCGCATTTGTTGAAATCGCACCCGGTAAGGAAGGCCTTGTTCACATTTCGAAGCTTGATGTTAAGCGTGTTGAAAAGGTTGAAGATGTTGTAGCTGTTGGCGATCAGGTAATCGTAAAGGTAACCGAAATCGACGATCAGGGCAGAATCAACCTCTCTCGCAGAGATGCTCTCGTTGAAGTAAACGGCGCAGTTGTTGAAGAGGGCGCAGACGAAGAGCCCGCTCGCAAACCTCGCAAAAACTTCAGAAGACGCGATAAATAATTTATAAAAAGTGAGAGTCCACAGACAAAAATCTGTGGGCTCTCTTTTTTATGCCATCAAATCACAAAAGTTAAGTTTAATTACTTTCTACACTTTGGGTATCTTCTTCGGTTTTTTCGGTCTTGTCGGGAGCGTATAAGCTATCGTCAGAGATTTCCTTTTCAAAATCGAGCACTTCGCCTGTCTTAGCGTCAATTTCATAAGAACATTCCATATCCTTATACATAAAACTGATTTCATAAACGTCGGTTTGCTCGTCCGCTTCGAACTCACATTCAAAATTTGCAACATCAGAAATATTCGCTCCGACATTATTTAAGGCAATTTCCTTAGCCTTGCTTCTGCTTATATATGTAACAGTGGGTTTTTCACTTTCGGTTGTCACTTCTTGACTCTGGTTAGCGTCTTGTCCGTCTTGGGCAACACCAGTTTCATAATTACTGATTACGCCCGACTTAGCATCAATCCAAAAAGAATACTTATTACCCGAATTATCAAAAAATTGCAAATCATAGACAGCACCGCCGTCTACAGTATTAAGCAGACAGTTAAAGTTTGTAATTTCACTTTCCTGTAAATCCGCGTGCGCAAGCGCAAGCTCCTTAGCTTTCGCCTTACCGACATATTCGCTCGGCTCACTTTGGATGCTCGATTGATCATTTTCAAGATTTTTGTCCGCGACCGTTTCACGCTCTTCGCCACAGATTTCCCCTGTCAGAGCATCAATTTCATAAGAATATTTAACACTGCCAATAAAGAAGCTCATATCGTACTTCGCCTTGTCGCCATTTTCAAGCTCGCACACATAATCGGTGATATCATCCTCTATTGCGCCTGCGCGCGCAAGAGCA
>JAZNLE010000084.1:0-8358 GCA_045578885.1 Acutalibacteraceae bacterium
CGGCAAAAAGGAAAGCATTGCCGATACGGCAAGGGTACTTGGCAGAATTTATGATGGTATAGAATACCGCGGATACGGTCAGGTAATCGTGGAGGAACTCGCAAAATATGCAGGTGTTCCTGTCTGGAACGGACTTACAAACGAGTTCCACCCGACACAGATTTTGGCTGACTTTTTAACCATAAAAGAACACTTCGGCAAACTTGAGGGAATAAATTTTGTTTATATGGGTGATGCGCGTTACAATATGGGTAATTCCTATATGGTCGGTTGCGCTAAAATGGGAATAAACTTTACCGCCTGCGCTCCTGAAAAATACTTCCCCGATAAAGCACTTATTGAGGAATGCAAAAAAATCGCCGCAGAAAACGGCGTTACTATTACCTTTGAAACTGACCCTATGAAAGCTACAAAGGGCGTCGATGTTATCGCGACTGATGTGTGGGTATCTATGGGTGAACCCGACAGCGTTTGGGAAGAACGCATTAAGGATTTAATGCCTTATCAGGTTAATAAAGAGATTATGGAAAATGCAGGGGAGAATGCGGTGTTTATGCACTGCTTGCCCTCTTTCCACGACCTTAATACAACCCTCGGCAAACAGGTTGGCGAAAAGTTCAGCATAACCGAGATGGAAGTTACAAATGAGGTTTTTGAAAGCGAACAGTCGATTGTTTTCGATGAAGCTGAAAACCGTATGCATACTATAAAGGCTGTTATGGCGGCCACATTAGCATAAGGAAGATAAAAATGCGAGTTGTAATAAAAATAGGCACTTCGACCTTGGCGCACAAAACAGGACTTCTTAACATTTTGCGCGTGGAAGAGCTTTGCAAGGTTATGAGTGACCTTAAAAATGCAGGTAATGAGGTTATTTTGGTGTCCTCGGGCGCTATCGGTATGGGTGTTGGAAAGTTGAGTCTTGCAAAGAAACCAACCGATATCCCGACAAAACAGGCTGCGGCGGCAGTTGGTCAATGCGAGCTTATGTATACTTATGACCGCTTGTTCTCGGAATATAACCACACCGTAGCACAGATACTCATAACGGGTGACGATATCGAGCACAGTGACCGCAAGGAAAATTTTGTTAACACAATGCGCCGTCTTTTAGAACTCTCAGCGCTACCGATTATCAACGAAAATGACTCGATTTCTACTAATGAAATCGAGATAGGTGATAACGACACCTTGGGCGCTATTGTTGCGACGGCGGTTGATGCCGATTTGCTTATAATCTTGTCGGATATTGACGGTCTTTACACCGCCGACCCCAAGAGGAATGAAAACGCCGAGCTTCTACATACTGTAAGCGAAATTACCCCCGAGATTGAAAGTATGGTAGGGGGAGCGGGAAGTAACCTTGGTACAGGCGGAATGGTTACCAAGCTCAAGGCGGCTAAAATCGTAAATGCCAAGGGAATAGATATGGTAGTCGCCAACGGCGAAAATCCGCTTTGCCTTTATGATATTGTGGCAGGTAAAAATGTCGGCACGCGTTTTTTGGGAAAGGTAGATTAAAATGACTACTCTTGAAATTTTGCAAAAGGCTAAAAAATTATCGCTCGAAAGCGTGCTCACAACCGAGGAGAAGAATAATGCGCTTTGCGAGATGGCAAGGGCTTTGCTCTTAGCTTCCGATAGTATCTTGGTGGCGAATAAAATTGATATCGAAAATGCCAAGGGTAAGATTAGTGAGGTTATGATTGACCGTCTTACCCTCAATTCTTCGCGTATTGAGGCTATGGCAAAGGGTATTACCGATGTTGCGGCTCTGCCTGACGGTGTAGGTAAGGTTTTGTCTTCAAATACACTTAAAAACGGGCTTTGTGTTAACAAGATTTCGGTGCCTTTCGGCGTGGTTGCCATTATTTACGAAAGCCGACCGAATGTCACTTCGGATGCGGCAGCACTTTCTTTTAAAAGCGGTAATGTTTGTGTGCTTCGCGGCGGTAAGGAGGCTTATAATTCTTCGAAAGCGATTGTTGATGCTTTGAAGCAGGGGCTTAAAAACTGCGGTATCAGTGAAGATTATGTGAATCTTGTAGAAGATACTACACGCGCGAGCGCTAACGAGCTTATGACGGCGGTGGGTTATGTCGATTTGCTTATCCCACGCGGTGGTAAGGGACTTATCAAGGCTTGCACCGAAAATGCAACAGTTCCCTGTATCGAAACAGGAACAGGTATTTGCCATATATTTGTCGAAAAAACGGCGGATATAGATATGGCGCTTAATATTATAAATAACGCTAAAACGAGCAGACCTTCGGTTTGTAATGCCGCAGAGGTTTGCCTTGTGGATAAAGATGTTGCAAAAGAATTTTTGCCGAAGCTTTATAATCTCTTTAAAGATCGCGTGGAAATTCGCGGTAAAGGGGAAGTATGTGAGATTATTGATTGCACTCCTGCTACTGACGAAGATTTTGATACCGAATTTTTGGATTATATTATGGCGGTAAAAATCGTAGACGGTGTAAAGGATGCGGTATCTCATATTGCAAAACATTCTACACATCACAGCGAAAGCATAATTACAAAAGATACTGCCGCGCAGGAGTTTTTTGTGACCTATGTTGATTCTGCGGCGGTCTATGTCAATGCTTCAACCCGTTTTACCGACGGCGGCGAGTTTGGACTTGGCTGTGAAATGGGAATATCCACCCAAAAACTGCACGCGCGCGGTCCAATGGGGCTTATGGAGCTTAATACCTATAAATATGTCATAAAAGGCGACGGACAGGTGAGATAATGGAAAAAATAAAGGTTGGTTTTATCGGTTGCGGAAATATGGGCGGCGCATTGGCTAAAGCAGTCAGTAAATCGGGAATGTGTGATATTTTGCTTGCTGATGTAAATGAGGAAAAAGCAAAAGAATTAGCACTTGCTACTGACGGAAATGTAGTTAGCACCGAAGAAATTGTTTTAAATTCAAAGTACATCTTTTTGGGTGTAAAACCGCAGATGATGGCGGAGCTTATAAGCGAAATTACCCCTATCCTTAAACAAAGAAATGATAGATTTATACTCGTCACTATGGCGGCGGGGATTAAAATTTCGAGTTTTAATGATATGCTCGGCGCAAAGCTGCCGATTATCAGAATTATGCCTAACACACCTGTAGCTGTGGGCGAGGGTATGATACTTTATTCGCTTTGCCGTGCTATAACCGAAGCGGAAGAAACCGAGTTTAAGAAAATCCTCGAATTTTCGGGCAAGCTTGACAAACTCTGCGAAGAGCTTATTGATGCAGGTTGTGTTGTATCGGGTTGCGGTCCTGCCTTTGTTTATATGTTCGCAGAAAGCATGGCAAAAGCGGGGGCAAAGTTTGGTCTTGACGAGCAAAAGGCGGTAGAATACGCCGCACAAACCCTCTTGGGCGCGGCCAAGCTTATGCAGACAAGCGGTAAAACCCCCGAAACCTTAAGACGAGAGGTTTGCAGTCCTAAGGGTTCGACTATTGAGGGTGTAATTTCACTACAAAATTCCGATTTCGATAAAATTGTAAAAGAAGCTTTGTCGGCTTCCTATAAGCGCACAAAGGAACTTGGTAAATAGTATGGGATTTTGGATTTTTATGCTGTTGTCAGTTTTGCTAATCCCTGTAATAATGCTGATTTTTGGCACTGTTTTTTCGAAAACTGCACCAAAGGACATAAATTATATTTTTGGTTACAGAACGGTGCGTTCTATGAAAAATGAGGAAACTTGGAAATTTGCCCATACACTTTTAGGCAAAATTTGGACAAGATGCGGTTTGGTAACGCTTGGTTTTTCATTTGTACCGATGCTTTTTCTTTTTGGCAAAAGCAAAGATACAATTGGAAACATAGGACTTGGTATAACCTTTGCACAGCTTTTGTTACTATTGTTGAGTATTGTCCCCGTTGAAAAAGCGCTTAAAGAAAATTTTGATAATGACGGAAACCGAAAGGAATAAAATTATGAAAAAAGTTTTGCATATTGTATTAAGTATAGCAGTTCTTGCGGTATGTTTTGTTTTGGCAATTACTGTTTTTAAATTTTTTGTAAAAATCATTGTGCCGATTTTGCTTATTTTGGCAATGTTTTTGATTTTGATTTCATTAAGGCGTAATAATGATAACAAAACTGTGACTGTTGTATTTTCGGAAAGTGAACTTAATTTCGCGGGCGAAACCTTTTCGGGCGGAAAATTCACTGCAATTTTCGGCGGTGTTGAATGCAATTTGAAAGGTGCAATAATAGAAGACGGTGCTGTTTTAAAGGCGACTGCTATTTTTGGCGGAGTGGATATAATAGTACCCGAGGGGATTAATGTAAAGGTTAATTCAACCTCGGTTTTTGGCGGAATATCTAATAAAACAAGCGTTAACGCTGAAAATATAAACACTCTTTATATAAATGCAACCTGTCTTTTCGGCGGGGTTGACATTAAGTAATATTTGTTTTATAATACCAATTGTAGATAAACTGCCACCGGGTAGTGAATGTAGATATAAGCATTCGTTTACACTTCGTTAGGTCTTTGAAGAAGTGTTAAGCGAATGCTTTTTTGAGGAGTAAATATGAAAAGGATACTCAATTATTTTACAAAATTTGAGCTTGCTTTATGGGTTTGTTCTATAGGGATTGTAATAATATCCTATGCTGCTTTTTCGCGCCCTGTTGACTTGGCTTTTTTTGCATCGATTATTGGTGCGACAGCCCTTATTTTTAATGCGAAAGGCAATCCTGTAGGTCCTGCCTTGATGATGATTTTTTGTATGATTTACGGTTATATTTCATATACGTTTGCGTATTACGGCGAAATGATAACCTATCTTGGTATGAGTTGGCCTATGGCAGTGTTGTCCGTTATTTCGTGGCTGCGCAATCCTTATAAAAACAAAAAGTCACAGGTTACTATAAACAGCATAAGTAAAAAAGAGATTTTGTTTATGTTTTTTGGTTCTGTAATAGTGACATTTGTTCTTTATTATATATTGAAATATTTTGGTACGAATAATTTGGGAATAAGTACCTTCTCGGTTACGACAAGCTTTATCGCGGCTTATTTTTCAATGCGTAGAAGCCCTTATTTCGCTTTGGCGTATGCCGTTAACGATATAGTGCTTATAGTTATGTGGATAATGGCGACTTTTTCGGATATTTATTACCTTTCGGTAGTGATTTGCTTTGCAATGTTTCTTGTAAATGATAGCTATAGCTTTATAAACTGGAAGCGTATGCAAAGAAAACAGGCAAAAGGGTAGTATAAGTTAAATTTTAAAATTTTCATATAATGTGCTAAAAGACTAAGTGCAGACTTGGTCTTTTTTGTTTTATAAATTATGTTTAAATTAATTGTTGTAAAAATAGTTTGAATGTGGTAAACTGTATTTGCGAAACAAAATTGAATCAAGAATAGATTGGGATATTTTTCTTTTGGGATAAATACTCTTTTTTAACGCATACTTTTGTTGAATTTGGTAAAAGCGTAAATTCCAACAAAGGTATGTGGTTTATCCCATTCTTTTTTTGATTTTGTTTCGCGACAATCGGAGTTTGCGTTTTTCGTGCGTCAACTTCGGTTGGCGCATTTTTTATTTATGGGGGAAGTAAAGATGGATTTAAAAAACAAGGAATGTTAAAAATTTTATAATTAATTTTTATTTAAGGAGAATGAAGTATGAAAAATTTTAAATTTATTTTAACTGTTTTTTTAATTGCTGCCATTATGATATCTTTTGTTTCGTGCGGTAAAGGTGCCGATTCGGGTGACGGCTTGAATAATACCGCTACCACAAGTAAACAAAATTCAGGTTCGCCGAAGAATGATACAAGCATAGGTTTAAAAGATATTAAAATCAACTGCGATTTGGAAACTGCTTCGGAAGTTGAAAAAGAGCTCTATGAAATATATGATAAGGCGAATTATTTTAATATTTATTCAGAAAATATTGAGCAAATTCAAAGATTGCCAGATGTGTATAAAAATACAAAAATGTACTTTGAAGGCTCGGTTGTAAATGTGATAAAGTCAAATTCTGAAGAATTTGAAATTTTATTGCAATTGGGTTCGGCAGAGGAAAATTATATATATGTAAAAGGAAAACAATCAAATGTAAGACTTGTTAAAGACGATAATATATCGGTATACGGGATATATAATGATATTAAAGATTACGAAATAGAAGGAAAGTCATACAATTTACCCACTATTGTAGATTCAAGTTATACTATAAGCAGTTATGATAATGCGCTTGCTGATATTGATACGGTTAAAAAAATATCCAACTATATTTTAGGCGAAAACTGTACGGTAAAAGAACATGAACAATATGGTGATTACGGTTGTTATAGTGTAACATTGAATAATGCTTCTGCAAAATATAGAGAATTTGAATTCCAAAGTGGTATCGGCGGTGGGTTATATTTGCCGTATGAATATGATGAGGAAATGGGCGATGGTCTAATAACTTCTTGGGATTTTGAATTTATGCCCGACAGACAAAATTATTTTGTTATAACAACTGATTTTGAACATAGTAAGGTTTCTATAGAATATTTTGATAAAGATTGGAATAAATTGTGGGAAAGAGATTTCGAAAATTCGGATTCATCAGCGTATGACTTTACTGAGAATAATATATATCTTGCAGTTAATAATAAACTTTATATTATAAATACTTCAAACGGCCAAGATACATATGAACCAATAATAGTTGGTGATGTTACTTATGTGAAAAAAGCGACTGATGGTATATTGCTATTTCCTGATGCTTATAACAAAGAAGTACTTTGCTATAATTTAGATTCAACTCTAAAGTGGTCGAGCTCAATAAGAAGCAATACCGAAGATTATAATTCAGAGGTATCTTATTTGCAAATACTCGATAAAAAAGTCATTGTACATTATTATGTGCCTCGTGCTTCTATTGAGTTGTTACGCACAATAAATTATGATACTGGTGAAATTATTGCTGAGATGACTATTGATAATGAAGAGTATTATTGATTATAGAGTGTATTTTTTGTTTCATATTCCTTATCTCGTTCAAAATTTAGGTTTCGACAGTTCCCTCGTTAGAGGGGACTGCTTTTATGTATATGAAATCCACGTGATAGTCGCGTGGTTGAAAAGATGTTAACCGATGAATAATAAAAAATATTAAGTTGTGTCTTGCCTCCCTCTGACGAGGGAGGATTTTGCGAAGCAAAAGACGGAGGGAGAGAATAAGTATAAAAAATATCTCAACCGATTTTCTCTCCCTCGGTTTTGCTAACGCTCAACAGTTCCCTCGTCAGAGGGAGCTAAAGGATTTAATCAGCCAGTTTACTAGCTCTAGTATTGCTTGCATGGCTGACAGGCCAACCTTAAAGCGCACTTGTGCGCCGCCAGTATTGTTTAGGGCTATGCCCCGAAAATAAAATACCACCCGCATAGCGGGTGGATATTTATTGTTAATACAGTTTCACATCGCACCAAAGCATTTCATAATGCATTCGGATATCGTCCTCGATATCGTGGTAATACTGAACCTTTGGCATATCTTTTTCGTCGGGATATAAAATCTTATTTTGGTAGTAGTAATAATCGGGGTTGTTTATTACCGCTGTATTTGGCGAAGCATAGCCGATATATTCGGCATTGGCAGTTGCTATTTGCGGTTCCAAAAGGAAGTTTATATACATAAGAGCCGCTTCATAATTTTTGCAAGACTTTGGAATACAAATCGAGTCAATAAAGATATTTGTGCCTTCCTGTGGGTAGAAAAATGCCAAATCTTCATTGGTGTCATACATTGTAAGATAGTCGCCTGCATAGTAGGGGGCAATAGCGGCTTCGCCCGTTTCCATCTTACCGTAAACCTCGTCCATTACATAGGACTGCAGGTTGTCTTTGCCTTTTTTAAGAAGCTCGGCTGCCTTGTCCCAATCGCTTTTGTTAGTGGAATTGAGGTCCTGGCCTAAATACATCTGCGCGGTCATAAATGCATCGCGCGGATTATTGAAGTTGAGCGCTATATCCTTGTATTTTTCGTCCCACAAAACATTCCACGAATGCTCGATATCGGTACCGACCTGCGCGGTGTTGTAGATAATACCTACCATACCAACGCTATACGGCACGCTGTATTCGTTTTTGGGGTCGAAAAATACATTTTTGTATTTTTCTTCAATAAGAGGGTAGTTCGAAAGCTTTGAAGTGTCAAGCTTTAAAAGCTCGTTTTCTTTTATAAGGCGCTCAATCATATAATCCGATGGGATTATTATGTCGTAGGTAACGCCGCCGCTTTTAATCTGGGAATACATTGTTTCGTTGCTTTCGAAGGTTAGGTAATTTACCTTGATACCCGTAAGGCGCTCGAACTCGGCGTTGACATCTATCATATC
>JAZNLE010000085.1:0-29414 GCA_045578885.1 Acutalibacteraceae bacterium
TTGCTCTCACCGCTCAAGCCGCTTTTCGTGGCACATCGGGCAAATGTATAGCCACACTTAGCGTTGCTCCGAATAGGGTTTACAGGGTTTCGACGTTCCCGTGAAACCGGTGAGCTCTTACCTCGCCTTTCCACCCTTACCGTAAAGGCAGTGCAAAGCACTTCAAGGCGTAAACCAAGCTTTACGGCGGTATATCTCTGTTGCACTTTCCCTAAGGTCACCCTCGGCGGCCGTTAGCCGCTATTCTGCCCTGCGGGGCTCGGACTTTCCTCAGATATTTCTATCCGCAACCGTCTAACCGACTCCGAAAACAATTCTAACATAAAATTCCGCTTGTGTCAAATCTACAAATTTTTCATAAAATATTAGTGTTTGGAGGGAATTTTATGAAAAATCATTTAAAATATTTTTTGGCGGCAAATTCCTGCGAGGGCTTTGTAAGTCATTTCGGCGATTGCTATAACCCGTACGATAACTGGAAGGTGTACATAATAAAAGGCGGTCCGGGGACGGGGAAATCTTCCTTTATGAGAAAGGTCGCTACCGCCGCCGAGCAAAAGGGTGAACAAATTATCCTTTGCCCTTGCAGTTCTGACCCCGATTCGCTCGATGCAGTAATTTTAAAGGACAAAAAAACAGTTATCCTTGACGGCACCGCTCCCCACACATTAGACCCCCGCTACCCCGCAGTTTGTGAAGAAATACTAAACTTCGGGCAATTCTGGGACAGCGATAAAATTAAAGGCAAAAAGGAGATTATCGAGATTTCCAACCGAAACCAAAGTCTTCACAAAACCGCATCTAAATACTTAAGCGCAGCAGGACAAATTATGCTAGACACCTATAAGACCGCCCTTTCCTGCACCAAAATAGTAGAGGTTAAAACCTTTGCCGAAAAGCTTTGCAAAAAATATATTCCGCGCAAAAGCGGTTTGCCTTATGAATGGGTACGGTTTATCCAAGGTATAACTCCAAAAGGTATTATTTCCTATCACGAAACTGTAACCGACAGTTGCCAAAATCTTGTCATAATTTCCGACAAATTCCGCGCCACATCTAATGCTATAATAAACGAGGTGCGAAACTATTGCCTTATAAACGGCTACGAAATTATCACCCTTAAAAACCCATTTTTACCAACAGTTATAACCGACCATATTATAATCCCCGAATTAAATCTCGCCTTTGCGACCGAAACAGACCGCCTTAAGTTTGCGACCGATACCCGTCGCATCCACGCACGAAGATTCACAAGCAACAAGCAGTTGCATAATTCAACCCAAAGGCTGAAACTCAACCACAAGGTAACCGACAGTCTACTCTATGCGGCAGCCGACACCCTTGCCCAAGCAAAAACAGTACACGATAAACTCGAAAGTCATTATATAAATGCGATGGACTTTGAAGCACTTAATAAATTTGCAGAAAAATTTTGTGAAAAAGTGTTGACTTGAAAAATATAGAAAAATGTGGTATATTAAAGTTAGCACAAAGTCATGACTATATCCCTCCGTCAAAACCTTCGGTTTTGCCACCTCCCTTTAGGGCAAGGGAGGCTTTTAGAGGAAAAAGATTATAAAAGGAAGTATTATTATGAAAATTGCGGTAATAACAGGCGCATCTTCAGGGCTTGGCAAGGAATATGCCTTGGCAGTCAGCCGACTTCGACCAGACATTGACGAAATCTGGCTTATGGCCCGAAGAAAAGAAAAATTAGAAGAGGTTGCTTCAAACTTAAGCAAAAAAACGCGTATTTTATCCCTTGATGTAACCGACAACGCGGCTATAGAAGAATACAAAAATCTTCTCGAATCAGAAAACGCTAAGGTTTCGCTTCTTATAAATAACGCAGGCTTTGGCAAGCTCGGTTACTTTTACGATATTTCGACCGAGTACAACGCAGGTATGATAAGGCTCAATTGCGAAGCGCTGACTGTTATGACAAGTGTAACCCTGCCTTATATGCGCGAAGACAGCGAGATTATCAACACCTGCTCAATAGCATCGTTCGCTCCCAACAGCCGTATGGCAGTTTATTCCTCAACCAAGGCTTTTGTTATGAGTTTCTCTCGCGCACTTCGTGATGAGCTTAAACACCGCAAAATCAATGTTTTAGCCGTTTGCCCGGGTCCTATGGAAACCGAATTTTTAGGATTGGCGGGGATAAATAAAGGCGACAGCAAAACCTTCGATATGCTACCGCGCGATAACGCACAAAAGGTGGCCGAGAATTCACTTAGTGCTTCACAAAAGAAAAAAGCGATCTTTTGCGATCACTTCTTCTATAAATTTTATCGCGTAGTTTCAAAAATTTTACCAACCGCTTTTGTAATGAAAATGGCAAAGACTTAAATTTAAATGCAGTCCTTACACAAAGGACTGCATTTCTTTATCGTAAATCATTTTACGAGTAACGCTGTAATAAAGCGGTTCTATACCATCGTTTTTAAACAGGGTACCAAGCACAAGCGTGGGATTAAGGTTATTTTCGTTACCTGCCGTCAAAATAAGTGTCAGCGTATTGCCGACAAGCTCTGCTTTTTTAATAAGCGGCGCTATATCGATATCCTTTGTCCCTCCCTTTTTGGTGGTCTTTTGGGTGATAATCGACTCGCATGCAAAAAAGCTTTTGATTTTTTCAGCGGTGATATCATCAATAGTATCAAACAAAATCTCGAACTCAGCGAAAGCGATTTCTTTCATTTTAGAAATTGGCTCTTGAGCCTTTACAAACTCAATATCCTTGACACTTACTTTATTTAGGTCAGTTATTAGTTGTTCGTTCGAATAATTTTCATCAACTATTCTTAAGTCTAAAATTTCATATTCACCCTCAAATCCAAGGCTTAACGGTACCGCAAAATTAAAATAAGCGTGCTGATTGAAGCCTTCGGTAAACCAAATCGGAATTTTTGCCTTATTTATAAGCCTTGTCATAAAGCGGTTCATATCAAGATGGGATACAAACTTCATAGCTCCGCTTTTTTTATAAAAAACTCTAACATCTCTCAAAACAAACACCCTTTCCGTAGCAATTCGCCCCACAAGCCGAACATTTTTCGCGGCAGTTGGGTGTTGTAGTATCCTTGTGTGCCAGTTTGTTTTCTCTCACCAAAAATTCTTTAGATACCGCGTAATCAAGGTGATCCCAAGGGTTAATTTCCTCATAATCACGGGTGCGAAGCGAATAAAAATCAGGGTCTATGCCACATTCTTTGAATGCTTCATTCCATTTATTCAAATCAAAGCACTCGGTCCAGCTGTCAAACTTGCAACCCTTACGGTATGCCTTTTCCAAAACCGCGCCAAGACGGCGGTCGCCCTTTGCAAATACCGCTTCGAGAAAACTTGTCGAGCTGTCGTGCATACTGAGATCAATTTTACGGGTGGTAATGCAGGACTTTAAGTAAGCCTGCTTTCTTTCCATTTCCGCTTTAGTAATTTGCGGCTCAAATTGGAACGGAGTAAACGGCTTCGGTACGAAAACCGCCACACTCATTGAAACCGATACCGATTTACCTTTGGGTCTATTCGGCATAGCATAATACATATCGACAATTTTTTGTCCCAGCTCGGCAATGCCCTTTAAATCCTCGTCGGTTTCGGTGGGAAGACCCATCATAAAGTAAAGCTTAACCGAGGTATACCCGCCCTCAAATGCAGTTTTACAGGTGGACATAATCTCTTCTTCGGTCACATTTTTATTTATAACATCACGAAGACGCTGTGTGCCCGCTTCGGGTGCAAAGGTAAGACCGCTCTTTCTGACATGAGCGATTTTTTCTAAAAGTTCTTCCGAGAAATTGTCAATTCTAAGTGACGGAAGCGCCAAGCTTATATGATTTTCCTCGGTCCAGTCTAGCATATTATTAAGTAAAGGCTCTAACTCGCGGTAGTCACTCGTACTAAGTGAAGAAAGCGAAATTTCGTCATAACCCGTGCTCTCGCAAAGGCATTTTGCCTGACGGTTTACTACCTCCATACTCTTTTCACGAACAGGACGGTAGATAAAGCCTGCCTGACAAAAACGGCAACCGCGAATACAACCGCGAAACACCTCTTGCACTGCGCGGTCGTGAACTATTTGTATAAAGGGCACCACAAATTTATCAGGATAAAAGCAGTTATCCATATCGGCGATAATGCGTTTTCGGATAGTCTTTGGCGCATCGCCTTTGGGTGTTATAGCCTTAATCTTACCGTCTTTACAATACTCGACATCATAAAGCGACGGCACATAAACGCCCTCGATTTTAGCGGCTTCTTTTAAAAACTCTGCCTTGTCAAAGCCATTCTTTTTGTAAGTTTTATAAAGGTCGATAACCTCTAAATCGACTTCTTCACCTTCACCAAGGAAGAAAATATCAATAAAATCAGCCAAAGGCTCAGCATTACATACACAAGGACCGCCCGCCACTACCAACGGATATTTTTCGTCGCGGTCGGCACTGCGAAGCGGCACACCAGCCAAATTAAGCATATTAAGTAAATTTGTATAACACATTTCGTACTGCAAGGTGAAGCCTATAAAATCAAAATCGCGTATTGGGTCACGGCTTTCGAGTGCGAAAAGCGGAATGTTATGCTCGCGCATAACCTCTTCGAAATCGAGCCAAGGGGCAAAAACACGCTCACACCAGATATCCTCACGCTCGTTAAACTGCGAATAGAGGATTTTCATACCAAGGTGTGACATGCCAATTTCATATGTATCAGGAAAACAAAAGGCAAATCTCACATCCACCTTTTGTTTATCCTTTATAACACTGTTAATCTCTCCGCCCGAATACCGACCGGGTTTTTGGACCGAGAGAAGCAATCTTTCAAATTCCTTTTCGTTCATAAATCTACTCCATAAATATTATAATTAATAATACAAAACACTCTATATTCCGCTATTTCTTCTTGTGTTTACCGTTGCCGCCTCCAAAATCAAAATCCAAGCCGTCAAGTATTTCACCTTCAGATAAAATGAATATCACAACCACGATTAAAATAACGAATGTGCCAAAGCTGCCAAAAGATAAATCTCTGAAAACCGGACGTTCGCTATGGTTTATGGTGACCCCAAAAACACCAAGATAGCACCAGGATATAAGCGAACAAAAAACGCCGTATTTAAAAATAAAATCACCGTATCTTATAATAAGCACAATTAAACTTGTTATAAGGATTGCGTTAATAATACAAGCAACCGTCACTGTTACCGCCTTGGTTTTGTTAAAAATTTGAAGCATCAAATATACCAAAAACAAAATTGCCGCAGACGGAATAGCCGCTAAAAGCATAATATATATATTTGAACCGTTGTGAAGAAACTTAAGTGCCGATATAGTAAAACCGTTAGCTATCGAATTTATTATAAAAGCACAAAAATATCCCCACACATTCTTTTTGCCCATATAGTGAAATGGAATGGCTATTATCATTAAAACTATCCCTGCCACTACACCGTACCATTTTGGAAAAACAAAGGTTGCAAAATAGGTTGAAAACACAAAAACTCCCAGCGATATTAAAGAAAAAAGAAAAACAATAAATGCCTTTGCTTTACTGTTAATAAATGTTGAAAGTGACATAAATATCTCCTTTTTTCTATTCTAACTCTTCAGGATCAAATATTGCCTGTTTGTTTTGTGTTTTAAAATAATCAATTGCCATTTGTTTAAGAACTGCTTGGTCTTTTTTGGAAATATCGGATTGCTTTGGATACGCCCATATATCAACATCCCATATCAAAATCTTATCGGGATTATCCTCATCAGAAAACGCTAAAAAAGACGCTAAACGACCATTGTGCTTTAAATAAAGTGTTTCATCGTGGTATAAAACCTGCCCGTCGCTTAACTGCTCAGCAGTTTCCTTCACAAACTGATTGTCCTTTTTGTCGTTTTCCTTAATATCATCAAGTAAATCTCCGAGCGTTCTATCTTGCCAAACGGAAATCTCGTTTGAATAATCAAAACGGTCGTTGTTTTCTAGCGGAAGTTTGCCACCGAAAACGATCTTTTTAATTGTATTTAAAATATAATTCTTGGTAGTTTTCCAAAAAATGTTGTAATCGTAAAGCGCATCGAAACAGTACTGTCGTGAAGTTCCGTCATACAATAACGGAAGAACAAGATAATCATCTTCCACAATATAGTCACCGCGCACCTTGGTTAATACCGCCTGTTCTACACGGTCACTTAAAAAGATTACACCAACTGCACATTCTTCGTCCGTTTTGCCGTCTATAAAAGCTTTGGCATCTTCACAAACATTATCAAGCTTTTGTCGGTAATCTTCGTATGTAAGAACGGCGCTGCTGTAAACTATCAATTTTTGATGAACTACCTTGGTTAAATCATTAAGTGTTCGGATTTTCTTATAACGGGTCAATACCGCACCGTAAGAACTTTCCTGCAAATTGCTCCATTTCGAAGCACGTTGTGTTACAGCCCTTTCAACCTCGGCAGCGGTCACCCCGTTAATATCGGTACTAAAAGATAAGCGGTCTTTTTGCCAATTACGAAGGCTTGTAAGAGTAAAATCAAGACTAAAACCTATTTTAATTTTACTAACAAGAAGAATAAAAGCCACTGCCCAAAATGCGATTAACACCAGTGATGCGATATCCTCATTTGGAATCAATACAAAAGCAATCAACCCCGACACAAGCGTTAAAGCAGGCGCAAACAAAACCGATAATTCACACAAGACTGTATTTTTGAGTTTAAAATTTCTAAACATAGTTCTTCCTTTTCTGAAGTTTCATAATTTTTAAAAATCCCGCTCTCGCGGGATTTTTGTTATTTACTCTCAATAATTTGCTTGCCACCCATATAAGGACGAAGAGCTTCGGGGATTTTAACCGAATACTTTTCACCGTCGAAACAGAGGTTATTTTCAAGGAATGCGATAAGCATTCTCGGTGGTGCTACAACAGTGTTGTTAAGTGTGTGAGCCAAATACTTCTTACCGTCAGCCGACTTCACACGAATACCCAAACGGCGCGCCTGCGCGTCGCCAAGATTCGAGCAAGAGCAAACTTCGAAATACTTTTGCTGTTTCGGGCTCCAAGCCTCGATATCATAAGACTTAACCTTAAGGTCTGCCAAGTCACCTGTACAGCATTCAAGTGTACGGACAGGGATATCAAGACTGCGGAATAATTCAACCGAATAGTTCCACATCTTATTAAACCAGTCCATACTCTCTTGGGGCTTGCAGATAACAATCATTTCCTGCTTTTCGAACTGGTGAATACGGTAAATACCGCGTTCTTCAATACCGTGAGCACCTTTTTCTTTACGGAAGCATGGCGAATAGCTTGTAAGTGTCAAGGGGAGCTTTTCTTCAGGGGTGATGGTGTCGATAAACTTACCAATCATTGAGTGCTCAGAAGTACCGATAAGATAAAGGTCCTCGCCCTCAATCTTATACATCATGGCATCCATTTCTTCAAAACTCATAACGCCTGTTACAACATTACTTCTAATCATAAAGGGAGGAATGCAATAGGTAAAGCCTTTATCAATCATAAAGTCACGCGCGTAAGAAAGCACTGCCGAGTGAAGACGGGCAATATCACCCATAAGATAATAAAAACCTTCGCCTGCCACCTTGCCTGCGGCTTCTTTATCAATACCGTCAAAAGCGACCATAATATCAGTATGATAGGGAATCTCAAAATCAGGGTTAGTTTTTTCACCGTAGCAAGTTACTTCGACATTTTCGCTGTCGTCTTTACCTACGGGTACGCTCTCGTCAACGATGTTCGGAATCTTCATCTGAATTTCCAAAACCTTTTTGCCGTATTCGGCTTCCTTTTCTTCCAAAGCCTTGAGTTCCTCTGCCTGCTCGCTAACGAGCTTCTTCATTTCTTCAGCTTCGTCACGCTTGCCCTGTCCCATCAAAATACCAATCTGCTTGCTTATCTTGTTACGGTTAGCGCGAAGCTCGTTAGCACGGCTATTTGCCTCGCATTTTTTGTTATAAAACTCAATAACCTCATCAACCAACGGAAGCTTTGAATCTTTGAATTTTCTCTTAATATTTTCCTTTACTATATCAGGATTTTCACAAATAAATTTAATGTCGAGCATTTTTTCTCCTCCAAAGAGCAAACTAATACTTGTAGAGTATACCACAAATCGAAAGTTATGTCAATTTTAAGGAGAAAAATTTATGAAAAACCAGAAAAAATTCCCCGAAACCCCCGACCGCACACCAAATTCACCCTTAAAACCCACCGAAGAGGGCAAAAATGTGTTTGATTTAATCAACGAATACGGCACCTACGAAATCCAACCCACCGCTGATAACGAAAATCAGTACCCTCTTATCGCACAAGGATATAACAAAGCCTTGCTACAAACCGACCGTCAAAACAAACATTCAAAAAATGCTAAATGGAAAAGTACAAATAACAGCAATAATAAAGACTTGGCTTGACAATCCTTTTAGTTTTTAGTATAATCTTTAGGTAAACTTTGGGACTTATGTCCCTTACATAAAAGCAATTCGCAGGGGTGTTGGAATGGCAGACAAGCTGGCCTCAGACACCAGTGAAGAAATTCATGCGGGTTCAAGTCCCGTCCCCTGCACCAAAATCCCAAAACAGACCTTTTGGTTTGGTTTGGGATTTTCTTTTATAATTGAGCGGACGGGACTTGAAGCCTAAGAGGGCTGCGAGCGTTAAGAAAAACAGTTCGGGGAACTGTTTTTTAGTGAGCAGGTGCGCCGACGGGTACCGAATGCGAAGCATTGGGTCGTCAAGCACGGAAGATTTGCGAAGCAAAGCTTTGTCCCGTCCCCTGCACCAAAAAAAGCAAGTCTTTCGACTTGCTTTTTTTATACAATATTAAAAATTATTTTCAAATACTGCTTTATCGTTTGTAAAGCTGAATTTAAGTTTTGTAGTTCCGCTTTCACCAGGTTCTAAGAACTTAAGAATTCCCTTCTCTCTGGTGACATCTCTGCCGTCGGCATTACAGTTGCCGGGTTCAAGTCCCATTACATAATCATTAACGCCCATCATCTTCCATTGGGTAAAGCAGTCAAGACCTACCTTATCATAAGACATTACAAGACC
Organism: Acutalibacteraceae bacterium; assembly: GCA_045578885.1. Classification (GTDB taxonomy): domain Bacteria; phylum Bacillota; class Clostridia; order Oscillospirales; family Acutalibacteraceae; genus UBA737. The sequence continues at coordinate 9,077 of JAZNLE010000085.1, forward strand.
GATTTTAGCGTCAGTGCTGTAAATACCAACCTTGGCAATGCCGTCGGTTTCCTTTACATCATAATAATAGCAACGCTCCTGATACTTTACTTGCGGAGCTTCAGACACAAGCGCCGAGTCCATATACTTTGCAGCGTGGTCATCCCTTGCAGTCTGAGAATTGTGCGGAATTTTGATAATGCTATTTTCTGTGAGAAGCGGATAACCCATATTGCAATGATACATTATCATATAAGGTGACTGACTGTCGCCCTCATTCAGAACGGTATCGCTCATTTCAAATATATTTTCGCTGTAAGAGAAACGGTAAACGCGGTTAAGCACCAACTTTTTGCCAAAAATTATACCATCGATAACCTTAAGCTTTACAGTAACGCCCTCAGCATCCTCTTCTATAGCGCAAACATCAGCCGGAATGTTCGAAACTGTGCCATGAAGAGGTAATACCTCACCATCGTCCTCACAGGGAGAGCCTACCTGTGTAAGACCGCAGGTTGTAATAAAGCCTGCTGTAAACGACTTAAGAAATCCTAAGCCTTCCTTATCGTAATATTGTGGAGCAACATAACCGCAAGGAGAGAAAAAGCCCATATTCTTACCGTCAACACTGATGCGCGAAATATCGCCCGCGCGGTCAACCGAAATCCAAGCTTCAAGACCGAGGCCGTTTCTTACATATATAAAATGCATTCCTTCGCCCTTGCCGCCTTGTAATATGTAACGCTCTGCGCCCCTTACCTGCAATAAATTACCAACATAATTTTTCATATTTTTCACCTCTTTGGTTTATTAAATAAAGTATAACACATAGTTTCGCAAAAATAAACCCATTTTTATAAAAGTCGCAAAATTACCTTTTAAAATGTCAAAAAATTGCTGATATAGGGCTCAAAAGCACCAATATTCACCTTTACTTTTAAAAACGGGGTTTGATATAATGCTTATTGTACTGATTGTAATTTTGTAAGGAGGGTGTTATGCAAAACAGTAAAATGCTTAAAGGCTATATTTATTCTATTTTAAATGCCGTAATCTATGGACTAATGCCTCTAATGGCAACACATATTTACGCAGCCCAGCATGGCCTATAGTTCGTAAGATGTTGGGTAAATAAAAAAATAGGCTTCTCCTCGAGGAGAAGCTGTCGAGTGAAATGAGACTGATGAGGTGTTTTTTTAAAGCTTTGCTTGTTTTCCACCTCATCCGTCAACCTACGATTGCCACCTTTTCCTCAAGGAGAAGGCTTTTTATTTTATCTAACCTTTAAAATCAAATAACGCACTTATAGGTATTTCAAGCTGTTGTGCAATATCAATTAAAGTGTCCAACGATACCGCGGTAACAACATTAGGTGCTTCTATGTTACTCATATGAGTTCGGCTTATATCTATAGCTTCTGCCAACTGCAACTGTGTATAGCCACGCAATTTTCGATAATACGCAATATTAAGTCCCAAACGAATATATATTTCACCGTGCTTATGTTTTTTATCCATTTAAAGCACCTCCATATACTTAATATTACCCTTTATGAGTCTTTGCATAAACAATCTTTAATTTTACTTTTGCAAAATTACAGGTTGCATTTCGCGTTTTGCTGTGTTATAATCTCCTTGCAAGAGTTAAACACAACAAAATTCAAATGTATGGAGGATAAATAATGATTAAAAACATATCTAAAAAATTAAGTATCTTTGCTCTTTGCGCACTAATGCTTTTCAGCGGAATATGCACTACCTCTATTTCAGCGGCAACCAAGCTTTCCGCACCGAAAAGCGTCAGCGTAAAACTAACATCAACCAAAAAATCAAAAGTCACTTGGAAAAAAGTTAAAGGTGCAAAAAAATATAAAATCTATTATTCTGTAAACGGCGGTTCTTACAAAACCCTTAAAACCACAATCAAAACCAGCCACACCCACTCAGGTCTTAAATCGGGTAAAACATACCGTTATAAAGTCAGAGCTTACAAAGGCTCATCTAAGAGCAGTTATTCTTCTGTAAAAAAACAAAAAACTTTTGCAAACACAAAACTCAAAGTAACCACTAAAGTATCAGGCACAAAAGTAACTATAAAATGGAACAGTATTAAAAACGCCAGCGGATATTATGTTTATAGAAAATCTTCGGGCGGCGGATATAAAAAAATAGCCGACACAAAAAATAAAATATATAAGGATACCTCTTTAACACAACTCGGCAAGAAATATACATATAAGGTAGTTCCCTATATTAAAAGCTCAGGCAAAAAATTGAAAGGTAGTGCAGGTTATAAAACCGCCAAAACCGCAAATGCAGCATATTTACTTGATTTGATGGAACCGTATGAAAAACCTTACTTTTACGATACACTTAACTTTGCTATGGGTGGCGATACTTTCGGTCACGGTTATACTTGTACCGGTCACGGTGACAAAGGATACGGCAATGTCACAACCTTTAATATTAAAGGCAAATACTCAACCTTGTCATTTGATGCTGGTATACTTGACAAATCAGGTAAGAAAAATAATGCCGATATATTCATTTATGGCGACGGAGAATTGATCGATACCTTCCATATAGATTGTTCCGCTTTACCTAAGCATTTCACAACCGATATGACCGACTGTATACAACTTAAAATTTGCGTATATGATGGTAGAAGTGTTGTTTCGTGGAGCGGAGACTTTGGCATTGCGAATATCAAAGTAACAAAATAACAACAAAAATGCTTGAGAAAATTCTCAAGCATTTTTCCTATTTACACAACGCGCTGAATTTTAGGATATCTTCTTCTCGTTCGATTTTAATATTATTGATACCGCCCTCGATAAAGTTTATATCAAATCCCAAATTATACATAAGCATCGTACAGCAGGACTCATTAAGCGGATGGTCGTTATCTTCTGCCATTTCGAACACTTCCTTTAAAAGTGAAAGGCAGTGGGCTTCAGGCGACTGCATTGCAATTATCTTTTCTCTTTCAAGATATTCTGGGTAATCTCCCGAAACATCAAACTGAACATAGTTGTCCATCGTGTGACATATAGTAGCACTTCCCGTTTCTGAGCAGGCGAGCAAAAGCTTCGAAATTGTTTCGGTCTTTACCATCGGACGAGTAGCTTCCTGAATGATAATCACATCTTCAGCCAAATACTTATCTTTAACATATTCGAAACCGTTTTTAAGCGAAGCAATACCACTGTTTCCCGCCGTAACAAGACCTTTAAGTTTGGTGATACCGTACTGATTAGCATAAGCCTTAACGATATCCTCCCACCCCTTAAGACAGACAACATATATATCGTCAACCGAAGGGTGCGCCTGATAAGCATCCATACAGTGAACGATAATAGGTTTGCCATGAACATCGATAAACTGATTTGGAATGTTTCGGTTATTCCTGCCCGACTTTCCGCCCGCGAGAATTATTACAGCATTTTTATTTTTCTTTAAAGACGAGTTTTCAAATTCGGTAACCAATGGCTGATATGCGGGGGCGTATCCTGTGATAAGCGATTCTACCGTTGTATCAAGCACCGTTGCGAATTTTTGAAGCTTTTTCTGGGAAACATCGTTTTCCCCTGATTCAATTTTGGCTATAGTAGACCTCGTCTTATAGCCCATAGCATCGGCTAACTCCTGTTGCGACATACGAAGTTCAAATCTTCTCTTTTTAATATTAGATCCTACTGACATAAAAACACCTTATTTATATATACTTATTATTCATTGCCATAATTTGCGATAAAAAAGCAAATCATCACGCTACTCAATCCTGATATGTCTATTATAAATCAACATTAAGTGATTTTCAAGAGCGAATTTGCAAAATTCAATAAAATTGTTGACATTTAGCGTGATTTTAAATATAATATTGTCGTTGTAAAAACACAACTTCCGTAAGGACATATAAAAAATTTGAAAGGGGTACAGTAATGAAAGCTGTAATCTTCAACTCAGGTCTTGGTAACCGCATGGGCGAATTCACCAAGAACAACCACAAATCAATGGCACAACTCAAAAACGGAGAAACAATTTTCCACCGCCAGATCCGTCTTTTAAGCGCAGAAGGCATTAAGGACTTCATCATCACAACAGGTCCTTTCGAAGATCAACTCAAAACCGTTGCCGCAGATTTCCCCGAACTCAACTTCAATTTTGTTCGCAACGACATCTACGACAAAACTAACTACATCTATTCTATGTATTTAGCACGCGACCTTATGGATGACGATCTTCTCTTCTTCCACGGCGACCTCGTGTTCAACCGCAAGCTTTTGCACGATGTACTTACTTGTGAAGACAAGAACACCGCTACCGTTAACTTCAAGAAAGCTCTTCCTGAAAAGGACTTCAAGGGCAGAGTTAAGGACGGTAAGGTAGTAGAAGTTTCTATCAAAATCTTTGACGAAGACTGCTTCGCATTCCAGCCTTTCTACAAGATGGAAAAAGCAACTGCTTCTGCTTGGATTGGCAAGGTTGTTGAATTCATCCACAAGGGCGAAGACAAGTGCTATGCTGAAAACGCACTTAACGAAATCTTCCCCGCTCTCAATGTTCGTGCTTTCTCTTATGAAGACTACTACATTGATGAAATCGACAATCTCGACGATCATGCAAGAGTTACAGCAGAAATTCTTCCTTTCGACGAAGCTGATGCCAAAATCTTCGGCTAATAATAGTTAGGAGGAAAAATATGGCTACAAAAATTAAGGAAAAATTCACTTACGGTTACAATAGTGAAGAATTCAAAAAGTTTACTAAATATGCCTGGCTTATGCTTTTAAGCTTTGGCTTCACCTACCTCTTCTTCTACAACGGCCGCCAGAATATTAACTTGGTTATGCCGCTCATGAAGGAATACTTTGCTTCTGACCTTGGCACCATCGGTGTTGTTTCCTCAGCTCTTTTCTGGTGCTATGCTTTCGGTCAGCTCGTTAGCGGACGTTTGGGTTCATACTTTGGCTACAAAAAGCTTATGACCTTCGGCGTTGTAGCTTCTGCTGTGCTTAACGTTCTTATTTCTTTCCAGAGCAACCTCGTTGTTATTGCTATCCTCTGGGGTCTTAACGGCTTCGTTCAGGCAATGGTTTGGTCAAACGGCGTTGGCGTTATCAACAAATGGTGGCCCAAAGAAAAACGTGGTTTTGCTTCAGGTCTTGCAACTGCATTCTCAGGTGTTGCACAAGCAGTTACCTACTTAACAGTTAACTGGTGCTTAATCCTTAACCCTGAATGGTCATGGCGTGCAGGTTTCCGTTATCCGATTATCCCCATGTTTCTCATCCTTATCGCTTTCCTTGCTTTCTTCAAAGAAAAGCCCGAGGATGTTGGTCTTAAAGCATTTGAAGAGGCTGATAAGACTCTTGATGAGAGTGCTGCTGCTATGGAAGCTGAAATTGCAAAGAAAGGCTTCTTCTATCCTTACAAGCTTCTATTCAGCGAACCCAAGGTTCTCATTTTCTGCTTAATTTCTGCCATCGCAGGCGTTGGTCGTTACGGTCTTCTCACATGGGTTCCCACCTACTTCACTGAAGAATTAGGTCTCACCCTTAAGAACGATATGTTTACATACATTGTGTTGCCCTTGGGTCAAGCTTGCGCAATGTTCGTGTTCCCCTTTATCACCGATAAGCTATTCAAAGGCAAACGCGAACCCATGCTTGTTTTAGCATCTATCGTTGCTTGTGTTGGTCTCATATGCTTCCCATTCTTCAAAACACAGTTGCCCGCAACAATTATGCTCTTCGTAGTTGGCGTATTCTCAATGGTAACAGGCGTTATCTGGGCAATCGCAGGTGACATGGGCGGACGTGCTCTTTCTTCTACCGTTGTTGGTGTTCTTGACTGGGCTGTATATATGGGCGCCGCTATTCAGGCTTCTATATTCGGTTTCGTTAAAGAAAGCTTCGGTTGGAGCGCAATCTTCGTTACAATTGCTTGTCTCTACATCATTTTGCTTGTACTCACACTTTGCGCTCGCAAAATGAAGATGAAAAAGCTTTAATAAAAAAATTAAACATTTCCTATAACAAAAAAACTGCTTGGATTTAATCCAAGCAGTTTTTATTTGTAATTGTAAATTACACTCCCGAATATGCCGCGAAGCCGCAGTCTATCGGCAGAACAACGCCTGTTATAGCCGAAGCGCAGCCCTCGTCACAGAGGAACAATGTAGCACCCAACAATTCTTCCGCATCAACAAAACGGTTCGTGGGTGTGCCGTTTAAGATTTTTACCGAGCGAGCAGTAGGCGTTCCGTCTTCGTTAAAGAGAAGCGCCTTGTTTTGCGCCGATACTAAGAAACCAGGGGCGATAGCATTACAACGAATGCCTGTGCCTGCAAAGTGGGTTGCAAGCCACCCAGTAAAATTGGAGACACCAGCCTTTGCCGCAGAATATGCAGGAATTTTGGTAAGCGGAGTATAAGCGTTCATTGAAGAAACATTGAGAATACAACCGCTCTTCCTGTCTGCCATATCCTGTGCGAAAACCTGTGTAGGAATAAGTGTTCCTTGGAAGTTGAGCTTGAAAACAAAATCCACACCCGAAGCTTCTAAATCAAAGAAGGACTTTCCGCCCTCTTTTGCTTCGTGATGATACTCATTATCGGTAGTGGCTCTCGGGTTGTTACCGCCTGCGCCGTTTACAAGAACATCACATTTACCAAGGTCTCGAAGCACCGCCTCGTGCACCTTTTCGAGCGCTTCTTTTTCGAGTACATTTGCCTTATAGCCCTCACAGATAAAGCCCTCTGCCTTTAATTCGTCAGCAAGTTTTTTTACCGCTTCTTCATTAAGGTCAAGCGCCGCAACCTTTGCGCCACACTGCGCAAAAGCACGCGCCATAGCGCCGCAGATAAGACCGCCTGCACCTGTTACTACTACAACCTTACCGCTGTAATCAAGATTTAAGGGGAGTTTAATCATTTTGCTTCTCCTTTTAACTTTTCTAACATATCCCAAACGCCGAGCATATACATAATACCTAAAGCGCGGTCATAAAGTCCATAGCCTGGGCGGACATTACCTGGGGTTTCACCCCAAAGGTGTCTGCCGTGGTCGGGACGGATATAACCCTCAAAACCGCAATCGTGATAAGCTTTAAGTACATCGAGTATCCTTGTATCACCGTCGCAGTCGCGGTGGCTCGCTTCCGAAAAATCTCCGTTTTCGAAATGCTTAACATTGCGTATATGCGCAAAAGCGATTCTATCGCAATGCTTTCTTACAATATCTGCCACATTATTCTCGGGGTTTGCATTAAGACTACCCGAGCAGAGCGTTAAGCAGTTGCAGGGATGGTCAACCATTTTAAGAAAACGGTCAATGCTTTTTTCGTTCACGAGAAGTCGCGGAAGACCAAAGATATCCCATGGCGGATCGTCCATATGAATTGCCATTTTGATACCTGTTTCTTCGCAAACAGGCATAAGCGCTTCGAGGAAGTATTTTAAATTCGCCCAAAGCTTTTCGTGGTCAACGCCTGCGTAAGCCTTGAAAAGCTCATCTAATTTTGCCATTCGCTCGGGCTCCCAACCAGGAAAAGACATATTGTACTTCTCGGTAAAGTCGAGAATATACTTCGCCATAGCATTGTAATCGTCCTGAATCATACCCTTTTCATAGAAAAGCGCGGTTGAGCCATCACCTACAGGGTGGAACAAATCAGAGCGTGTCCAGTCGAAAATAGGCATAAAGTTATAGCAAATAACCTTTACGCCAAAGGGCGCCAAATTGCGAATGGTCTGCTTATAATTTTCAATATACTTATCCCTACTGGGAAGACCGATTTTAATATCGTCGTGAACATTTACCGACTCTACAACATCCATACTAAAGCCGTATTCGTCGAGTTGACGCTTTACTTCGGCAATCTCTTCCATTTGCCATATTTCACCAGGCATCTTATCGTGAAGCGCCCATACAATCCCCGTAACACCAGGGATTTGTTTTATATCGGAAAGGGAAATTTTGTCATTTCCCTCGCCGTACCAACGAAATGTCATTTGCATAATTTTTCACCTTATTTCTTAGGCTTTTTAATCTTATTAAGCTGAGCATTCAAATCAAGGAGCATTTCCTTAGAAATCTTGCCCTCCATCATACTGCCCATAAGGGTTACAAGACGAAGCACAGTAAAGCCGTTCATCATGCTCATCATATCGGGTGTAACATCGAAGCCCATTACTTTTCCGTCACCGCCGCCGTCCTTCTTGCCGCCGAGCATCTTAGCCATAAGGCCTGCAAAGAGGAGCTTACCGCGAACGGTAGCCATAATATCACCCATCTTATCGTTAAGCGAGAAATAACCCTCGGGAGCTTCAACATCAAACCAGTTAAGAATAGCACCCTTTTCTTTAAGGCGGTATTCTTCGTTAAATACCTCTACCTTACGGATAACGCTTTCGTCCTTGCATTCGCCTGCAACTGCCACAAGCTTGGTTTCGCCTGCGTTCTTAACATCAAAATAGAAGAAGTGGTCTTCTGCAGTCTTTTTACCAACGCTCTCGCCATTAGCAAAAAGTTCTACCTCGGGAAGATTTGAATAAACAGTTACCTTTGTAACATCTTCGACACGGTCGATATAACGCTTACCGCAAAGGTGAACAAACGGTTCGTCCGAGAGCCAAGCCTTGTAAGCATAGAAAGAGTCCTTCTTATACTTACGGTCAAAGGTCACAAGTCCTTTATGGTTCTGTCCGTCCTCGCCGCCTTCATTACGGGCATCAGCGCCGAAGTCAAACATATTCCAAACGTGAGTAGCCCACATATATTTACGGGTGTAAAGCTGTTTAATAAGCTCTTCGTGGTAGTAAGCCTGATATTCTTCGGTATAGTCGCCTTGTTTGGGGTCTGAAGTATGCCAGTTAAGCGCTTCACAGCCATATTCCGAACAGCCAATCGGGATAGTCGGGTGCATCTTGTGGAATTTATCAAACCACGGGCCGTTCATATCGGTATCACCGCCGTACCAACCGAAGTAGTGATTATAGCTTACAACATCAGGTATTTGCAAATACGGGTCTTCCATTTTGCACATTGAAACTGCCGCAATAGTGGTAAGACGGGTTTTATCCATCTCGTGACACAAATCGTTGAGTATTCTATGGTTCTCTAATAAATCGTCGTCGCTACCGCCGATGGAAATTTCATTAGAAAGTCCCCAAACAACGATTGACGGGTGGTTATAGTTCTGGGTAATAAGCTCTTTCATCTGCGAAATTGTGTTTTCGCGGCCTGTCGGCATATGCTTCGAAATATAGGGGATTTCTGCCCAGATTACAAGGCCTTTTTCGTCGCATAAATCATAGAAATACTGTGCGTGCTGATAATGAGCCAAACGGATAGTTGTGCAACCAACCTCACAAATAAGGTTAATATCTTCTTCGTGATGCTCGGGAAGTAAAGCGTTACCGATACCCCATCTGTCCTGGTGGCGCGAAACACCGCGCAAGGGGTATTCTTCGCCGTTTAATATAAATCCACGCTGGGCATCAATCTCGAATGTACGACAGCCGAAACGGGTGGATACAGTATCAATTACTTCGCCGTCTTCGATAAGCTCAACCTTTGCAGTATATAAATAGGGGTCTTTTCTGCCATTCCACAAATGAACTTCGGGAATATCGAGGATTACTTCGGTATCGTTAATCTCTGCTTTTGCAACCTCGCAACCGCAAGCGGCAAGAATTGTATAGCGCAAGGTCTGTCCAAGCTCGCCGTTTGAAACAAAGGCTTCAATTTTAACCTTAGCGTCCTTACCGCAAATTTCGGGAGTAACCGTGAGACCAGGAGTGCCGTAATAGTCAAGGTCAAAGTGCGACTTATTAACACCTATGATATTAACATCTCTGTAGATACCGCCGTAGAAGGTAAAGTCTGCCATCTGGGGATATACAGTTTCGTTTGCCGAGTTATCAACAGCGATAACCAAAAGGTTAGAAGCCTGTAAATCGTCGGTAAGATTTACACGCCAGGTGGAATAACCGCCGTCGTGATGAGCCAATTTCTTGCCGTTAAGATAAACATCAGCCGAAGAGTTTGCACCTTGAATTTCAAGGTAATACAAATCATTTTCGGGCAAATCTGTCTTTAAAAAGCTTTTCGCATAGTAAGCAGTTCCGCGGTAGTAATCGTTTCCGCCGTCCTGTCCGTCAATAGCATTCCAGCAGTGCGGAAGATTAACAAAATCCCACTTGGGATTGATTTCACTCGGAATGCCGTCAGCCATTTTTGTAAACGACCATTTAGCATTAAAGTTTATAATATTTCTCATTTCGTTTCCTCCAAAACAGTACTATATTTATTGTGCGCAATAATCTCGATAAAATGATGTCCGACCGCTTTAGCAGTCGGGCATCTTTAAAGCTTACGCTTCTATCTGAGTATCTTCAGTGTTGCGTCCAAGCTCTTCATTCATCTTTTCGAGTGTCTTCTTGTCAAGGTTGTAAACAAGACCGAGACCGATAAACTGAAGAATAGCAGAGAACATATAGGTTGCGGCAACTAAGTAGCGCATATTAACCGCAACTTCCCAAACCTGATTACCCTCATTAGCGCCGACATAACCGAAGGCTACCATTATGATAAGCACAAGTGAAGGGCCGATGCCCTGCGCAAGTTTGCGGAAGAAGGAGTGAAGCGAATAAACAGTACCCTCTTCTCTTGTACCTGTTTTCCATTCGTTGTAGTCGATAGCGTCGCCCATCATAGCCCAAGAAACTGTCGAATAGATACCAAGACCTAATGAGAAGATAAGCTGGAATAAAACATAGAGAATAAGATCAAGACCTGTGTTGTTAGGCATTACGATAAACAAGCCAAGGCCTGATACCATAGAGCAGATAGAGCCAAAGGTTGCAAGCTCTTTTTTACCGAACTTAGCAACAGCTTTACGAGCCAAAGGAGTGAACAAAATAATCGGAATCATTGAGAAAAGCTGAATAATACCCGAAATCTGAACATTCTTAAAGTAAGACTGGAATACAACAGTAACTGCTGTTGCGGCGCCCTGCATACCGATAAACATACCCATAGCAGCAATTGTAGCACCAACTGCAGGACGGTTTTTGATAAAGTTTGCAAAAGCCTTGAATACATTAAACTTGGGGGCTTCTTCGCCGAGTTCCACATTTGTTTCAACACGGATTGTGGTATTTTTAATCATAAACTGGAAGCAGAAGAAACCTAAAATGCCCATTATAAGAGCGGCGATAAATACGCGTTCACCAATAAGGTTGTTGTCCTTGTCATAAATAATGAAAGGAAGAATTACCATCGGGAGCATATTACCAAAAATAGAACCTACAGAACGCCAAGCCGAAAGCGAAGCGCGATCCTTAACATCGTTAGAAATGAGGGAAAGAAGTGAACCGTAAGGAACATTAGCCACGGTATAGAAAGCATCCCAAACAACATAACCTGCAATAAAGATTATAAACTTAGCCCAAACGGGAGCGTTCGGGAAAGGCAGGAAGCAGCAAGCGCCGCCCACGAAATTCCCCATAGAACCTGCCCATATGTAAGCCAAGAACTTATTGCGTTTATACTTGCGTCTGTCAGCGTCGATAATAGAGCCGATAAGCGGGTCATTTATAGCATCCCACACCTGAACCACGATAAGCAATAATGCATACCATAAATCCATCTTCATAAACTGTGTCCAGAAAATTGCCATTGTGCTCTTGAGTGCAAAGCTCATATTACAGCCCAAGTCACCTGCAGCGTAAGCAACGCTGTCGCGGATGCCGAACTGGCGGTAGCCGTTAGCATCCAATTTTGGTTGTTTTTTCGCCATCGAAAAATACCTCTTTTCTTTTTTATTTTTATGAACGCCACCAAAAGCGGAAAATGCGCAAATTTTGACGAAAATGCATAAATTTTCCTTTTTTCGCACTTCAAAATTATGCAATTTAATTATAACTTTTACAAAAACTAAAGTCAAGGCTTTTATCGTATTTTAAAATAAAAATATTGGAAATTTTAAAGGGTAATATTTCATCTCTCAAAAATACATATTCCTTGACAAAATATTTCATATAATATAAAATAAACTACAGTTGAAAAATTATCGAAGGAGTAATTTTATGTCAATTTTGATTACCGGCGGCGCAGGTTACATCGGCAGTCACACTTGTATTGAAATGCAGAATGCAGGTTACGATATTATCGTCATCGACAACCTTGATAACAGCAGCAGCGAGTCTTTAAAAAGAGCCCAAAAAATCACTGGCAAGGCTATTAAATTCTATGAAGAAGATGTAAGAAATAAGGAAGCCTTGCGTAAAATATTTAAAGAAAACGAGATTGAAGCGGTTATCCACTTTGCAGGTCTCAAGGCTGTCGGCGAATCGGTGAAAGAACCGATTATGTACTATGATAACAACCTTATTAGCACCCTCGTTTTGCTCGAAGTTATGAACGAATTCGGTGTTAAGAAGATTGTTTTCTCATCTTCGGCTACAGTTTATGGCGTAGCAACCGAAATGCCGCTCGTAGAGGGTATGCCCTTGGGCGCTATCAACCCCTACGGCAGAACAAAATACTTTATTGAAGAAATACTCCGCGACCTTTATGTAGCCGATAAAGACTGGTGCATAGCGCTTCTTCGCTACTTCAACCCCATCGGCGCACACGAAAGCGGAACTATAGGCGAAGACCCCAAGGGTATTCCAAACAATCTTATGCCCTATATTTCGCAAGTGGCTGTCGGCAAGCTTGAAAAGCTTCATGTTTTCGGTAACGACTATAAGACGGTTGACGGCACGGGTGTTCGCGACTATATCCACGTAGTAGACCTCGCAAACGGCCACGTTAAAGCGGTTGCTTGGGCGCTCGAAAATAAAGGCTGTGAAGCCTTTAACCTTGGTACAGGAAACGGCACAAGCGTTTTACAGCTTCGCGACGCATTTGTTAAGGCAAACGGAATTGATGTGCCATATATAATCGACCCACGCCGTCCTGGCGACCCTGACGAAGTTTATGCTAATGCTAATAAGGCAAAAGAGGTTCTCGGCTGGGAAGCAAAATTCGGTATCGACGAAATGTGCCGCGACACTTGGAACTGGCAGAAAAACAACCCGCAGGGTTATGAAAAATAATTAAGTAGGGGAGGGGTTCCACGCCCTCCCGTGCAATTACATGAAACCTATCGGGAGGGGATGGACCCCTCCCCTACAATATATCTATAAAAAAATAATATAATTTTTCCGCCTGTGGCGCAGCTGGATAACGCAGCAGATTCCGATTCTGAAGAACGGGGGTTCGAATCCTCTCAGGCGGGCCAGAAAAAGCGACTTGTTTCGACAAGTCGCTTTTTCAATGAAATTCGCCTTGCGGCGAGTGAAATAGCTTCGCTATGAAATACGCTGCGCGTATGAAATATTTGCTTCGCAAATGTTTTGATGCGAATTTTATTTCACTTGATGCGTAAGTATCAAATTTCATAATCCGTAAGGATTATTTCATATCGAGCATAAGCGAGATATTTCATTTTATAAAATATGTAGGGGTTCGAACATATAGGTTAAAAATTTGAAAGACATCGAATTTGAATTACCTTTCCAAAAAATAAGACAGTCTTCGGACTGTCTTATTTTTATCCGAGCCGAAGGCTTGGTATGTAATTATCTTCAGACGAATATAACTAAGGCGCACTCCATAAGGAAGTGCGCCTCCAAAGGTTGCTGTTTTTTTAACCTTAAAATCCTAAAAGCTTACTTCCGCTCTCGAGTAAATCTGAGCGTTTTTTATCGGCTTCGACTTCGGTTGCACCAATAGCGTTTACATAAATTTTAATCTTTGGCTCCGTGCCTGACGGACGAACAATGATTGTACTGCCGTCTTTAAGTCCAAAAGACAAAACATCGGCTTTAGGAAGATTTATAACAGTTTCTTCCTTAGTTTCATAATTTACACCCTTTGATGCCTTATAGTCCTTAAACTCCACAACGTCAATACCGCAAATTTCTTTGGGCGAGTTGTCGCGAAGCGACTGCATAATACCCTGTATCTTCGCCATACCGCTTTGTCCCTCGCAAGCAAAGCTCTTCTGCACGCAAAGGCAATATCCGTACTTCTTATAAATATCGTCAAGAACGGTGATTAAATCTTTACCAATCGACTTGTAATAAGCGGTCATTTCGCAGATAAGCATTGAAGCGTTTACGCCGTCCTTATCGCGAACATATCCGCGCGAAAGATAGCCGTAGCTTTCTTCGAAACCTAAGATATATCGGTCAGCCTCGCCATCCTTTTCGAGAAGTGCTATCTGCTCGCCGATAAACTTAAAACCCGTGAGTACATCGCGCATTTCACAACCATAATCAGCCGCAATTCTTTTGCAGATTTCGGTTGTAACGATGGTTTTAACACCAACAGGGTTTTTAGGTAAAGTGCCGTTAGCCTTTTTACACTTGAGGATATATTCCAAAAGCATTACGCCGACTTCGTTACCTGTAAAAAGGCGGTAATCGTTATTGCAGGGAACTGCAATACCTACGCGGTCGCAGTCAGGGTCGGTCGCGAAGAGCAAATCAGGTTTAACGGTCTTCGCCAATTCTAAAGCACAATTAAATGCCTCTTTGATTTCGGGGTTGGGATAGGGCGCTGTCGGGAAGTTGCCGTCGGGTTCTTCCTGTTCCTTAACAACAGTCACATTCGTAACACCGATTCTTTTAAGTATTTCCCTTACAGGCTTATTACCGCTACCATGCAAAGGCGAATAAATAACATTAAGGTTACTCAAATCGAGGTCGGGGTTTATACGACATTTTTCAACCTCTTTTAAATAGCTTTCGATTACATCTTCGCCGATATATTCGATTTTACCCTCGGCAATAGCTGTATCAAAATCCATACTCTTAACGCCGTCAAAAATATCGACCTTGTTCATAATATCAAGCACATAGTCCGAAGCCTCGGGGCTCAACTGACTGCCGTCAGGACCGTATGCCTTGTATCCGTTATACTTTGCAGGGTTGTGGCTTGCAGTAATAACCACGCCTGCATCACATTTTAAATATCTCACCGCAAAGGAAAGCATCGGAACGGGGGCAAGTTCGCGGTAAATATATACCTTAACACCGTTAGCCGCCAAAATTTCGGCAGTGCGCTTTGCGAAAACGTCCGACTTTATACGGCTGTCATAAGCGATAGCCACCTTGCCGTTTTTTGTAATAGAATTAACATAGGCCGCAAGTCCCTGTGTTGCCTTGCCAACGGTATAGATATTCATTCGGTTGGTACCCGCGCCTATTACACCGCGAAGCCCTGCTGTGCCGAATTCCAAATCCTTATAAAAAGCATCGGAAATCTGTTCTTCGCTCATAGAAGAAAGCTCCAAGAGCAAATCCTTATCCTCTGTTGCCTTTTCTTGCCAAATTCTGTATGTTTCGAATACCATAATATCACCTCAGTTTAATTTTGCCTAAACTAATTTTACCATATTTTAATATGCAACACAAGAAAATCTTATACTTTTTCTTTTAAATAATTTTCTCTTCCGATTTCGTAAAGATTATTACCCAAAGAATCTATAATAACCGTAAGCGGCATATCCTCTACATAAAGTCGGCAAAGTGCCTCAGCGCCCAAATCTTCATAAGCTATAGGTTTGTTAGATTTAATACACTCCGACAAAAGCGCGCCTGCGCCACCTATCGCGCCGAAATATACACAGCCATATTCTTTCATAGCAGAAATGACTTCCTGACTTCTGGCGCCCTTACCAATCATTCCGCGAAGTCCATTTTCCATCAACTCAGGGGCATATTTATCCATTCTGCCCGAGGTTGTAGGCCCTGCCGAGCCTATAACCTGTCCCTCTTTTGTGGGAGTAGGGCCTACATAATATATAACGCTGTCTTTTATATCAAAAGGTAACGGTTCGCCTTTTTCCAAAGAGTCGCACATTCTTTTATGCCCCGCATCGCGCGAAGTATAAATATATCCCGAAAGTAAAACTCTGTCCCCTGCTTTAAGCGAAAGCAGGGTTTCTTTTTTTAGCGGCAAGTTTATTTTTTTCATATCAAATCACCTGTGTTTTATGTCTTGTTACGTGACAGCTGATATTCACAGCGCAGGGCATTCCTGCGATATGTGTCGGCATTGTTTCGATATTAACGCCAAGCGCTGTCGTCTTTCCGCCAAAGCCTTGGGGACCTATACCTGATTTGTTGATTTCTTCAAGCAACTCTTTCTCCAAATTTGCATAAAATTCTTGAGAATTTTCGGTGTCAACAGGACGAAGCAAA
Source organism: Acutalibacteraceae bacterium (assembly GCA_045578885.1). Classification (GTDB taxonomy): domain Bacteria; phylum Bacillota; class Clostridia; order Oscillospirales; family Acutalibacteraceae; genus UBA737. Next base: position 25,316 of record JAZNLE010000085.1, read on the forward strand.
GCCTTTTTAGCAAGCAGGGCGCATTTATCAAAAGTACCGCCGATACCGACACCCACCACCATCGGCGGACAGGGGTTAGGACCTGCATCCTCTATAACCTTTAACACAAATTCTTTAATTCCCTCAACCGAATCGGACGGTTTTAGCATTTTAATTCGGCTCATATTCTCACTGCCAAAACCCTTGGGTGCAACGGTGATTTTTACCTTATCACCCTTTACTATATCTGTATAAATTACGGCAGGGGTATTATCCCCCGTATTTCCGCGACGCACAGGGTCTTTCACAACTGATTTGCGCAAAAATCCCTTTTCATAGCCTTGGCAGACACCATCGTTTACAGCTTCGTATAAGTCACCGTCAGTAAAATGCACATCCTGACCGATTTCAAGAAAAACACAAGCCATTCCTGTATCCTGACAGATAGGTATCTGCTTTTGTTCAGCAATGACAAAATTTTCTATAATATTACCAAGTATATCCTTTGCAATAACGCCATCCTCGATTTTGTGATATTCTCTAAGCGCGCATTTTATATCCTCAGGCAGATAAAGATTTGCCTCTATGCAAAGGTTTTCTATAATCTGTGCAACTTTTTTAACACTGATTTCTCTCATATTTTTCTCTCCTATAAAGACTCGAATTTTCTGCGATATTCACGCGGTGAGGTTCCATATCTTCTGCTAAAAGCTTTTGAGAAAGCATATACACTCGAATAACCGAGCATTTCCGAAATTTCGGTAGCTTTTAAGCGGTTTTCGGTTATAAGTATCCTCGCCGCCTCGAGCCTTTTTTCGCGGTAATAATCATTAAGGCTGTTGCCTGTCGTCTTTTTGAAAAGCGAGGACAGGTAGCCGTAGCTGTAATCGGTAAACTCCTCAAGCTCCTTTAAGGTCTTGAGCGAATAAATGTGGGTGTCAATATAATTCATAAGCTTATAGCAAAGCACCTCTGCCGCGGTGATATTCTGACTGTATTTTTCAAGCTTTATTTTAGTGAAACTTCGCATTACATATATAACTATTTCCCTAAAAATACACTCAAGCAACTCGCCCGAATACTCCTTGTCGCTGTCAAGCTCAGCGATAGCACCGCTTACGAGATTTCTTATACGCTCGCTGTGGAAAACGCGGCTGTTTGCCGAATAATAGGTCTCGGTTATATGGTCAAACTCCTCGCGTTTTTTCTCGTGGGTACAAAGAAAAGCGAAAAAGTCATATTTAAGCGGTTCTTTAGCATCCGATTTTATCTCGTGCGACTCGCAAGGAAGAGATAAATAAATATCTCCTTTTTTCACCGCAACGGGAACACCGTTTGTGGTGATAACACCCTTACCGCCCGTAACGATAGTAAGCTCGAAATAGTCGCCGTGAATATGAAGCGGAACAAGGGTTGCCGGCTTGCAGTAAAGCCTGCCTATCTGAAAAAGCGACACCCCGCCGTGCGACAGCGGTACATCGAAATACGATTTATTAAGATGATAAACGCTCTCTACTTTTGCCACTTCTCTCACTCCTTCACAAATATTTTAATCCAAACCAACAAAAGTGTCAATAAAAACATTAAATCCCGTACATTTTAACCTCTTTTTTGCCAAAATATTAAAAAATGATATCTTTTTAATAAAATGAGAACATTTTATATCGGCAGCGCTTGGTATATAATGAACTAAAGATACGCGAAGCGTATTTAAAAAATGAAAAGAGGTTTTAAGTTATGTCAGAAAAAACAGTAATTGCCGTAATCGGCTGTGGCAGAATTGCCAAAAACGCACACTTCCCCTCATTTGAGGAAATGGGTAATGTTCGCGTGAAGTACGCGTGCGACCTTTTAATCGACAAAGCACAGGCTTTTGTAGACCAGTATGACTTTGTAGAAGAAGCTATCACCGATTATAAAGTTGCTTTGGCAGACGATGAAGTGGAAGCAGTTTATATTTTAACTCCTAACTTCGCACACTACACAATTACAATGGATGCTTTAAAGGCAGGCAAGCATGTTTTCTGCGAAAAACCCATCACTGTAAATTACAAGCTTTCTTGCGAAATGGCAGCCGAAGCTGAAAAACAGGGCAAAATACTCAACATCGGTGTTTGCAACCGTTTCCAGACTTCTGTTGAAATGCTCGAAAAAATGAATCGCGAAGGCAAGTTCGGTAACATTTATCATGTTTATTGCGCTTTCCGTAAATTCCGCAACATCCCCGGTCTTGGCGGCGACTTTACCACAAAATCCGCTTCAGGCGGCGGTGTTCTTATCGACTGGGGTATCCACTTCTTCGACCTTATTCTCTATATCCTTGGCGGCGCAAAAATTAAAACTGCATCTTGCAACACCTACTGCGAAATGGCTAAAGATATGATGAAATACAAATATACATATATGTGGGCTGAAGATACCTCCAACCGTGAAAGCGGCACCAACGATGTTGACGACTTTGTAAGCGGTTTCGTTCGCACCGACAAGGCAAGCATCTCCTTCAACGGCGCTTGGGCACAAAACATTGATAAAGAAGAAATGTATATAGACATTTTAGGCGACAAGTGCGGCGCTCGTCTTAACTATCTCGGCAAATTCACACTCTATGACGGTGAAACCTTAGAGACTATCGAACCCGAATATGAACTCGAAAAATTCTATCTTAACGAAAGCGTTGCTTTTGTTGAATCAATTAAAACAGGTGTTAAAAACCGCGCTTACATTGACAACATCCTCGAAAGTGCAAAACTTTTGGACGCTTTGTATGAATCTTCCGATAAGAAAGCTGAGGTTAGTTTCTAATGAAAAAGATTGGCTTTGTAGATTTTTATATCAGCGAATGGCACGCAAACAACTACCCCGCTTGGTTTAAAGAAGCAAATGAAAATTTAGGGCTCGATTATGAAGTTGCTTACTTCTGGGCAGAGCAAGACATTTCTCCCGTTGACAATGTATCATCAGCTGAATGGGCTGAAAAAATGGGCATTGAACAGGTTGCTACCTTGGAAGAGCTTTGCGAAAAGAGTGATGTTATTGTATTGTTAGCACCCTCTACCCCCGAAAAGCACTTACCCTATGCTGAGGTTGTTCTCTCTTACGGCAAGCGCACTTATATTGACAAAACCTTTGCTCCCGACCTTGCGACCACACAAAAGATATTCGAAATTGCCGAGAAATACAACACACCCTTCTTCAGCACATCAGCTCTTCGCTATGCGGAAGAATTAAAAGAATTTTCCGATGTTCAAAATCTCTTGATTACCGGTGGCGGCAGACTCTTTGAAGAATATCTTATCCACAACTGCGAAATGGCAGTAGCTCTTCTCAAAAAGCGCATTGTAAAGGTTAAGACCGAAAAGATGGGTAAGCAATATTTTTGCCGCGCCCTCACTGAAGACGGCAACGAAATCGGCATTGTTTTCTCACAAGGTCTCGGCTACAGCATTACTGCTGAAAATTCTAAGGGTGAACTTTTGCACAAGGATGTAACATCTTCCTTCTTCTTAAACCTCATTAGCGATATGTTAAAATTCTTCGAAGATGGCAAAACTCCCTTCGATACTAAAGAAACCATCGAGGTTATGCGCTTACGCGCAGGACTCATCGCTGCCGCAGACAAAGACGGCGAATGGTTAGAGGTATAATATTATGAAAATTGGTGTAATTACCGACTGTTTTAAATTACCCTTGAGCGAGAGCATTGCTCTCGCCAAGGAGTTGGGCTTTTCGGGTATTCAGGTTTATGCTACAACAGGCGAATTCAGCCCTGAAACCCTTACAGCAGAGCAAAAGCAATCCTTTAAGGAACAATTAAAAGCTGCAGGGCTTGAAATTAGTGCGCTTTGCGGTGATATGGGCGGTTACGGCTTCCAAATTGCTGAAGACAACCCCGAAAGAATAGAAAAGACAAAAAGGATTGTTGATTTAGCCGAAGAATTTGGTACCAATGTTGTTACCACACACATTGGCGTAATCCCTAACGACAAAGCAAATCCTCGTTACAAGGTAATGGTTGATGCTTTGACCGAATGCGGTAGATACGCTAAAGAAAAGGGCATAACCCTTGCTATTGAAACAGGCCCTGAAACCGCTCCCACCCTCTTACAGTTCTTAAAGGATA
>JAZNLE010000086.1:0-13468 GCA_045578885.1 Acutalibacteraceae bacterium
CATTATCAGGAATTTTGTCAAGGTTGAGCCCGCCCAAAGAAACTTGATTTTCGCAAATTTCGACATCTGTGCCAAGGCCTTTAAGGCAACCAAGAGTCGCTTCAATATCCTTTGAAAAAGCGATATTTTTAATAACACTTCCCTCACTCAGCGCACCGCAAATAAGCGCCCTGTGAGCCATACTTTTAGACGGCGGTGCTTTGATTTCGCCCACCGCCTTAGACGGTTTAATTGTCACTGTCATTTTCATTCTCCAAAAGTAAGTCAATTGCCTTTAAATATCCATTAAAGCCAAGACCTGTAACGGTTGCAAAGCAGTATTCCCTGACATAACTTATCTGTCTATAATCTTCGCGCTTGGAAACATCCGAAATATGCACTTCAACCGCAGGAATACCCACAGCTTTCAAAGCGTCAAGCAAGGCTACACTTGTGTGGGTATAGGCGGCAGGATTTATGACAATGCCGTTATACTCGCAGTAGGCGTCCTGTATCTCGTCGACCAGATCGCCCTCATGATTGGACTGAAAAATCTCAACCTCTATTCCCTTTTGCTTTGCGTAAATCTCAATCAAATCACACAAATCTTTATAGGTTTCCTTGCCATAGATTTCGGGTTCGCGAATACCAAGCATATTAAGATTAGGCCCGTTTAAAACCAAGATTTTCATCTTTTATAATCCTCCTTGATGCTATTTACCGCATCGTTGGGTGTTTTATCGGTGATTATCCGTTTATCGCAACAGTCGCAATAAATATCATATCTCTCGTTGTAACGTTTTTTTAACATATCTGCATTACTTGACAGCGGACGGTCAGAAGTCGCCTCTAATAGTTCAAGCGGTCGGTCGAGGAAATAGATTTTGCCGTTAAGCTTTAGTAAATCTATGTTTTCGGCTCGCAAAACCGCGCCGCCGCCAGTTGCTATAACCTTACCTTGAAGCGAAGCGACATTTTTTATAACCGCGCTTTCGATATCTCGAAATCCGCTCTCGCCTTTTTGTTCAAAAATATCGGTTATATCGCCGTATTCACTCACAATAATATCATCTGTATCTATAAACTCTCTACCAAGTTCCTTAGCTATTAGTTTACCGACTGTCGTCTTACCGCTCGCGGGCATACCGACAAGCACAACATTCTGCTTTTGTTTTAGAATTTCGCTATAAATACTGTCAATTTTCTCTGTCGGAATTTTTGTATCCATAAACTTTTCAGCGGCAAATACTGCCTGACCGACGAGCATATAAAGTCCGCCACAAGCAGTAATTCCGCACTTTTTAGCATCGAGTACGAGTTGTGAACAAATCGGGTTATAAATTACATCGAAAACACCCACTAAATCAGGATAAACCGAAATATCGATAATTCTTTTATCAATATTCGGGTACATACCTACAGGGGTTGTATTTATAATAACCTGCGAATCTGTCATTTTCGCCGCTTGTTCGTAAGACACAGTACCTTCGGTTCGCTTTCGCGAAACCCTACATACGCTTTTACAACCAAGGTCTTCTGCTACCGCCAACGCTGTTTTGGAGGTTGCGCCGTCACCGAGAATTAATACATTCTTATTTAAAAGCGAAACACCCGATTTTTTAATCATACCTTTTAATCCCAAATAATCGGTATTATAACCGTAAAGCTTGCCGTTTTCATTGACAATCACATTAACTGCACCAATTTTTTTGGCAACATCGCTTACAAAATCAAGATACGGCATAACCGTCTGTTTATAAGGAATAGTAACATTTATCGCCTTAAAGTCGCGCTTTTTCAAAAAGGCTCCAACCTCGTTGGGTGCCAATTCCTTTAAGTCATATTTAAGACCGAAATATTTTGTATGAATTTCTTTTGAAAAGCTGTGTCCTAGCTTTTCACCAATGAGTCCGTATTCCATTATTCACTCAACCAATCTGTGCCGTAACGGGTTATCAGCATATCGGCAATAACAAGAGCTGTAACGCTGTCGACAACCACTTTTGCACGATGTACTATGCAAGGGTCGTGTCTGCCTTTGGCTTCAAGTACCGCATCTTCCCCCGTCTTAATATTGACAGTATTCTGCGCCTTTGAAATCGTCGGTGTAGGACGGAAAGCCGTGCGGAATATAATGGGCATACCGTTTGTAATACCGCCGTTTATACCGCCCGAATTATTAGTTTCGGTCACAATTTTGCCGTTTTCGGTTTTAAAGCTGTCATTAGCTAAAGAGCCTTTCATTTTAGAAAAACCGAACCCTAAACCAAATTCAACTCCCTTAACCGCAGGAACCGATAAAAGCGCGTGGGAAAGCATACTTTCCATACTATCAAACCAAGGCTCACCGACACCTGCAGGCACACCGAAAACTGCCGTTTCAACCGCTCCGCCGATGCTATCGCCCTCGGCTTTAGCGTTCTTTATAGCATCTATCATTTTTTCGCCTGTTTTATCTTCCAAAACTGCAAATTCCTTATTTTTAAGCGCCTTGACATCTGACAAAATGTCGCTAAATTCCCTGTCGCTAATACCACCGCATTCACTAATATGACTGCCGATATAAATACCTTTTTTCTCTAAAGCGGGAATTATAATACCCGCTAAGGCTACAAGCGGTGCGGTAATTCTTCCGCTAAAGTGACCGCCTCCGCGATAGTCCTGGAAACCACCGTATTTACAGTTTGCCGTAAAATCAGCATGTGACGGACGCGCCAAATTCTTTGTGGCAGAATAATCCCTAGAGCGTGTGTCCTCATTTTTTATAACAATGCACAAGGGCGTACCTGTCGTCTTGCCCTCAAAAACACCGCTTAGAATTTCAAAAGCATCTTCCTCTCTTCTCGGGGTGGAAATCTCACTCAAACCCTTGCGAAGACTTAACATATTCTTTATAATCTCAGTATCAACCGTAAGCCCTGGGGTAATGCCGTCTAATACTGCGCCGATAGCGGTACCGTGGCTTTCGCCGAAAAGAGTAACCGTCAAGTTATTACCAAAGGTGTTTTTCATTTTAAAGCCACACTCCTTACTAAATCTGAAAATTCCGTGAAGACCAAATTCTTCATTTGAAAACTTCCGATTTCACTGACCGTTACAACGGTTATATTATCGCCGAAAGCTTTTTTGTCGTGCTTGCAGGCTTCAATAAGACTGTCTGCGCTTTCATCTAAAACTGTCGGAAGCCCGAGTTTTTCAAGCACAGGCAAAAGCCGTTCTTTTACACTTTCGCTACACATCGGTATCATACCGATTGCAACACATTCGCCGTGGTAATATTTTTCCATATCATTTATACTTTCAATCGCGTGAGCCAAGGTATGCCCGAAGTTGAGCACCTTTCTAAGTCCGCCCTCGCGCTCGTCAGCTTCTACAACACTTTTCTTTATCAGCAATGAACGGTAGATAATCTCGTCAAGAACCTCGTCGGTTATATCCTTATTTGCAAAAATTTCAAACAATTCTTTATCGCTCGTCATTGCCATTTTAAACGCTTCACAAAGCCCGTTGGAAATTTGTCTTTTTGGTAAAGTTTTTAAAGTATCAGGGTCTATAATCACCGATTTTGGCGGATAAAACGCACCTACGAGATTTTTATAACCCATAAAATCAACCGCAGTTTTACCGCCTATAGATGAGTCAACCTGCGAGAGAACAGTTGTAGGGATATTGTAAAAATCAATTCCGCGCATAAAGCTTGCCGCCGCAAAACCCGAAAGGTCGCCCACAACACCGCCGCCAACCGCTACAACACAGTCTGTACGGGTGAAGCCGTTTTCGACCATCTTTTTGAGAAGCAAACTCCAAGTTTCAATCTGTTTTGACTGTTCTCCCTGCGGTATTGTTAAAATCACAGGGCTTTTACATTGGCTTGCCACTGCTTTTGCGTAGGCTTCAGGCACACCGCTGTCGGTGACTACAAGCACCTTGCGGTCAAGGTTTAAAAGCTCGCCCGCCTTTAAAAGTAACCCGCGCTCTAAAAAAATATCATATCCGCCACTTTGAGTTTTAATATGTATTTTCAAAACAATTCTCCTATTTAATAAGAATTTCCTTTTCAAACCGTCCCAAAATTTTAAGGTTGTTACAGCATTTCTTAAGGTCTTCAAGCATCGCCTTACCCTCAGAACTCTCAATATTGCCCTCGCCCTCAACAAAGAAGTAGTAATCCCATACAAGCTCCTTTGTCGGACGGCTTTTAAGTGCTTTAAGATTAAAACCGTGCTGACCGATTACGGTAATCGCCTGACCTAAAGAACCTGCCGCATTTTTAACCGTAAAGAGCATTACAAAATGCTTGTCATTAGGGCTTATGGGCTTTTCAGCGCGGGTAAAAACTGCAAATCGGGTAGTGTTAGTTCCACTTTCATTGATATGTCCCTCGATTTTTTCAAGACCGAACTTCTTGCCCGCTTCAACACTGCCGATAGCCGCGATATCCACTCTTCCGCTTTGGGCTACTATTTTAGCCGCAACGGCAGTGTTGACCGCATCGGTAGTTTTATATCCTTTTTCACGTATAAACTCGGCGCATTGACCGAGCGCTTGAGGATGGCTTATAACCTCTTTAATGGTTGCCACCGTCGCACCTTTGTTACCTAAAAGGTTTTGTATAACCTCGATTTCATAGACACCGCTTATGAAAAGCTGACCGAAGAATGCCAAATCGAGCACCTGACCAACATCGCCATTATGACTGTTTTCAATCGGCAGTACCGCACAATCACATTCGCCGTCCACAACCGCATTATAAGCCGCTTTAAAATCCTTGTATCCCACAGCCTTGCCATCGGGGAAAATCTTTTCAGCCGCTATGTTAGCAAAAGCACCCTCGACACCGCTGTACGCTATTCGCATACCGTCGAGTAATTTGTGCTGAAGTTTTTTTGAAAGGTCGATATTACCTTGCAAAAAGTTAATATAATACGAGCGATAATCTTCGTTTTTAATATAATTTGTGTTTCGTTCGATAATTTCTGCCTCGCGTACAAAATCGTCAATCGGCAAGCCGTGTTCCTTTTTATAAGCCGCAACCGTCTTGGCAGCGTCCATTCTTTTTTCAAAAAGACGCGCCATTTCCTTATCGGTTTCGTTGATAATTTGTCTTGCTTTTTCAAGTTCGGTCATTATCCACACTCCAAAACTTTAAAATCATTCATTGTATTGCTTCCCTCTGACGAGGGTGCGGGTATCCAGTGGACACCTCTGCGAAGCAGAAGCACCGACCGAGGCGGAAGCCGAGACGGTGGCACGGTGCAACCGTGACGGAGGGAGAGAATTATTGTATTTTAATACCTAATCCATTCCCAACAACATTTTTACTTCATTTTGGGAATCTTTTTTTAAAATAAAAAATCCGCACCCTACTTTTGCCACCTTCGGCACAAGCAGTTGCGGACTGTCCGTTATACCTTTGCGCCGAAAAGCTTATCGGCAAAATGCGGTGAACGGGCAGTCCTCTTTAAAGTAATAAAAGTAAAATTTGGTATTAAACATTCCGTTTCACCTCTCAAAATCTTAATATACAAATATTCTACTGCAAGTTTTTCTGCTTGTCAAGTGTTTTTTCACTTTAAAGCGCTAAATTTTTTGATTTTTAAAAGAGCGAGGTTTCCCTCGCTCAAAATTTTATTATACTCTCTTTCGTCTACGAAGCAAAATCAATGTGATTCCACCGCCTACAACCACTAAAGCGATAGTCAAAACCACTATAATTATTTTGTCATTTCCCTTTTTGACAGGTTTGGCTTCACCAACGGTATTATTTTCAGTTATTGCTTCATTTGTAACATTTTGCTGAATTTCTTCTTTTTCTATAGGTTCTACGCTTTCAACCGACTCTGTTTTCGAGGCTTCTTGCTGTATTGAAGTCTCTGTCTTATCAGAAACAGTTTCCTTTTGACTTTCAGTTTTTGAAGGCTTGCTTACTGCCGACTCAGTTTTGGAAGATGTTTCCTTTTTAGAAGAAGTTTCTTTTTTACTTTCAGTTTTTTCCGCCTTACTTTCTTCCTTTTTACTCTCGGTCTTTTCCTCTTCTTTTTCTATATAGGGGTTATCGAGAACGGTTAACTTCAAGGAATCTTTCTTAACCTTTTTATAATATTTATGTGCTGGCGAATCTTCATAAACAATTATTTCTTTTCGTGCAGAAATTTTGTTTTTTAAATCCATTTTTTTTAACTTTATATTTTGAATAACCAATGTTACAAAATATAAAGTAGCATCTTCTTGACCACTTATATCATAAATATACTCAACATTTTCGGTAATGGTAAGTTTTTTTAAATGTGTTCCATATTCCTTATCCTGATTACCTTCCATTACCACTTGCCAAAATGCCCCACTACCAATATATCTAACACTTTTTGGTATAACATATTCCGCATCTTGTTTATTGCAAGGGTAACAAATTAACTCAGTTTTATTTTTATTAAAGAGAACACCATCTACAGAACAAAAATCCTTATTTTCATCATCTACAATAATTTCTTTCAAATTAAACATAGAATACAAAGGTGGACCTATGTTTAACTTTTTTATAGTTTTTGGAAAAATCAAACTTTCTATTTTGTTTTCAAAAATCGGAAAATGCCTACTGCCTTTTGTATATATAGCATCAAAGCCCTCTGTTTCAGCAGTAATTCCAACCACAGTATAGCCATCTATATTTTCGGGAATAACTACATTTGTGTCCTCGCCCTTATATGCAATTATACTTGCAACTTCGCCTAATTCATCATCTTTTATTATCTCATAAAACCAAGTTCCATCATTTTTTATATCGGGGTGAAAATAAACGCCATCAACTATATAAGCTTTATCAATCCATTTAACATGTTTTTTATTTTCTTCAAAAGATATTTCATGATAGTTATTCATTTCACTATTAGATGTCGTTGCAGTAATAGTTAAAAAAGGAATCATAAAAATAATTATTAAAATAACAGATAATAATATCTTAAATTTTTTCATAGTGTCACCTCCTATATAACAGAACTTGTAGTATATTTTTCGATAAATCAATTGTATAATCCTCTAAATTAGGCATATTTGTACCTGTATTTTCAATATAATATTCCAATCCGTTTAATTTCAACGTATATTTTGTACTTTCAGGTGGCAAAAATACGTAAATTGTAAAATCATTCTTATCAGGATCAGGATTACAAAATCGTGTAATTAATTTCTCTACTGCATGATTTGTCCCTACATCATACCTTTGTGGGTAAAAATTGATATTATCTCGATCGTAATCATCGTATGTCAAACCATCATCATATATATACTTTTCGCTAATATCTCTAAACTCAACCCACCCTTTACTTACTGCGTTACGCAAGCAATCATAACATTGGCAAAGCTTTATTTTGTCAGAATCAACGTATTCGCTTTGATGACTTGATTGTTCTTTTAATAATTTTTTCAACAAAGTTTCATCATCGTTTCTTTTTCCTATATTATCACCAGATGTCATTTCATGATCATCGCCTCTAAAGCAATTAGGCGCAGTAGTGGAGTAAAATACTTTATCGGATTTTGTAGTTGAAGAAATAGGTACTCTCGTTCTATGGGCATAAGCATCAGCCGCCAAATGAGCAGCAAGTCCCAAAACTTTCCAAGCTGCATTATCAGGCTCACTTTCATCATAACCCTTAATAATACTCATACGAACAATACCTTTTACTTGTATATCATCTTCAGTATCCGCGGTTTTGTTAGTTATGGTATGAAAAACTTGTGTTCCCTTGACGATCGCTTGTAAAATATCTACATTTGCATTCGCTTTTGGTACTTGCGACACGGCTGAATGTCCTTCAGATACTGTTGAGCTTTCAAGATATTTTCTCGCAATTCGATACAAATATTTCGTATCAGCAACATAATTACTATTCATACTGCCTTTATCATCTTTTTTACGACTATCACTATTCACATCCGAGGTAAAGCCTACCGCATGCAATGGTGCAAATCTCTCAAATTTACCAAAATCATAAAAAACATCCGCCACATAAGCCGCGCGTGCAAATAACAAAATATTCTTTTTGCTAGTATTACAAAGGTTATATAATGAATTTGGATCATTCATTCTTTCTTCATTGGTGTCATCATCATCATTTAGCATTATTTCCAGATCATCAACATATACATTCTTCTCTTTTTCACTATCCAAATATGCAAATTTATAAATTAGATTTGCATGATTTCTTTTTTTCCAACTGCCCACCACAACATCTTCAGAAATTTCAAATTCTTCAATATCCTCGGTATTTTCGGGGATTTCAGACGGAGTTATGCTTTCAACCTCTTCAAACTGAGGAAGAGTTTCCAAAGCGTTTTTAATATCCAAAACCCCTTTTTGCGCTGCCGATACATTAGCGGTTGAAACTAAAAGCTGTTTTACAAATTCAGGGGTTTTAGTATTATCAGCCGAAAGTATCAAAGCCGCCGCGGCGGTAACATGTGGTGCTGAAAGGCTTGTGCCCTGTTCGGTGCAATAGCCGTCAACAAGGCTGACACATTCAATATATTCACCAGGTGCTAAAATGTCAACATCTGCGCTTTCGGGTGAAAACGCGCTTTGATTTCCGTTCTGGTCACATGAACCAACCGAAATAACCTCACCGAATTTTGCGGGGTAGGTTACTTGGTCGCCGTCTTCACCTGTATTACCCGCAGATGCAACCAAAACCATTCCGCTGTCATAAGCGCGTCTTATTGACTGATATAGCAACGAGGAATAGTTCAAAGTTCCAAAGCTCATATTGAGAACGTCTATATCATTTTCAATCGCCCATTCAATACCCGCAATAATACGGCTTATCGGCGCTTCGTTATCTTCATCAAGAACGCGGATTGAATAAAGCGAAACATTAGGCGCTATACCAATAATTCCGTCTTGATTTTTAGCCGCCGCAATAATACCCGCGGAGTTTGTTCCGTGACCTGTAACATCATAATGAATGCCCAAAGAATCATGGACAGTGTCGGGTACTAAGTCAACACGGTAAACATTTTCAAATTCTGCGTTCATAGATATTCCTGAATCAAGAATTCCAACCTTTATATCGCTACTACCGAGAGTACCCAAATCCTCCTCGGTACCTTTAACAAAAGGAATGTTCCATGGATAACCCTCTGATGTAATAGAACCGTCTTCTTCATTACCAAACAAATCTTCGATAAACTCTTCCGCATCAATAGTTTCAGCTTTTACTAAAAAATCCTTTTCAACTGTAACATTTTTTCTTAAATTTTGCGCTTGTTTTTCAGTAAGCGAAACTGTTTTAAAGTTTAACTCGGTTTCAAACGTTGCGTTTTTATAGGTATTTGTTATATTATCTACCGAAACAAGCGGTGCATCAGCAGAAACGATATAACTAAATTTTTCAAGCAAATTATCAAAACTTTTAATTATGCGAGGTGAAGCAACACCTATAGCTAACAACGATGCAGACAATAAAACGGATACTACCTTTTTATACATGAAATCACTTCCTTTTCTCAATTTAATTTAATTTTATTATTTAAAGTTTTCAGTCAACCAGAACACAATAATCTCCGCCTTTCTTTAATCTCTCATTTAAACACCATACAAACAAAAGATTTTATTGCAAATACTTTCCAAATATTTACAACTAAATTATAAGACAATTTTATGCGCTTTTCAACCAAATTCATATTACGAATGTTTACAATATTTATGAAAAAATGACAAAAACCGAAGTTTTTGTCATTTTTTACATTATTTGATTTCATTTTAAATTTTAAACAGCAAATCGCCATAAGTTGGGTACGGCCAATAACTGTTTGGAACAACACTTTCGGCACTATCTGCATATTTGCGGATATCTGCCATAAGTGTCAAAATATTATTGCGGTAATCACACGCTTTTTCAAACGCATCGGTTGAGCGTTCGGCAGATGCCACCGCGTTTTTAAGGCTGGCAGTCAAGGAGAAAATTTCCTTATTAGCCGCAGAAAGCCTTGTTATAAGCTCGTATTCAACACTACTATCAGCGCGAATTAAATTCTTGTTATTAACCGCCTCGCAAAGAGAATTTGTATACGCGGTAATAGCAGGGATAACATCGCGGTTCATCATATTTATGAGGGTTAATGCCTCGATATGTATGATTTTAGCGTAGTTTTCGAGAATAATATCAACGCGCGAATCAATTTCGGCGCGGTTAAATACACCGTGGCGCTCGAAAAGAGCAATATTTTCTTCGGTTTTAAGAAGCGGTAACGCGTCAACAGTACTCGGAAGATTTAAAAGACCGCGTTTTTCTGCCTCTTCTTCCCATTCCTTAGAATATCCGTCACCGTTAAAGATAATTCGCTTGTGATTTTCTATACAGTCTTTGACAATACAGTCAACTGCACTGTTAACATCCTCTGCCTTTTCAAGCTTTTCTGCATAACTGCTAAAGACATCAGCCACCATTGTATTAAGCATAACATTGGTATCAGAAATCGAGGAAGCCGAGCCGAGCATACGGAACTCGAACTTGTTGCCTGTAAAGGCAAAGGGCGAAGTGCGGTTTCTGTCGGCGTTATCCTTTTTAAATTCGGGGATAACATCGGTCCCCATCTTCATTTTCTCACGCTTCAGGCTGTCACAATGAACGCCGTTTGCGATAGAATCGAGCAAATCGGTCAAATCTTCGCCGAGGAAGATTGAAATAATCGCGGGCGGTGCTTCGTTACCGCCGAGACGGTGGTCATTACCTGCAGTTGCAACCGCAATTCTAAGCAAATCCTGATGCTTGTCCACCGCTTCAATAACAGCGGCAAGGGTTAAAAGGAAAAGCTTGTTATCGGCAGGATTTTTGCCAGCTTTTAAGAAGTTTATACCTGTATCGGTAGAAATTGACCAGTTATTGTGCTTACCGCTACCGTTAACGCCATCGTAGGGTTTTTCGTGCAAAAGGCAGACAAGACCTTTTGACAAAGCAACCTTTTTCATAAACTCCATTGTAAGTTGGTTATGGTCGGCGGCGATATTGGTTGTGGTGAATATCGGTGCTAATTCGTGCTGTGCGGGAGCGGCTTCATTATGCTCAGTTCTATCTAGAACGCCGAGCTTCCAAAGCTCGTTATCCAATTCGCGCATAAATTCAGCCACACGCGGTTTCAAAACACCGAAGTAATGGTCGTCCATCTCCTGTCCCTTAGGCGGCATTGAGCCAATAAGGGTTCGACCGCAATAAATAAGGTCGGGGCGCTTGTCGTAAAGTTCTTTATCAACAAGGAAATATTCCTGTTCGGGACCAACAGTGGTGCTTGTACGCTTAACATCAGAGAAGCCGAGCGCCTTTACAACGCGCAAAGCCTGTTTGTTGATAGCCTCCATACTGCGAAGCAAGGGGGTTTTTTGGTCGAGCGCTTCACCCGAGAATGAACAAAAAGCAGTCGGAATACAAAGGGTTTTATCCTTAACAAAAGCATAAGAGCTCGGGTCCCAAGCGGTATAACCGCGCGCTTCAAATGTCGCACGAAGTCCACCCGAGGGGAAAGATGAAGCATCAGGCTCACCTTTAATAAGCTCTTTGCCCGAAAACTCCATTAAGATATGACCGTCGTCTGTTGGGGTGATAAAGCTATCATGCTTTTCGGCAGTGATACCGGTTAAGGGTTGGAACCAATGGGTATAATGAGTGGCACCCTTTTCTATAGCCCACTCTTTCATAGCCTCAGCCACAGTATCAGCGATACTGCTGTCAAGACTTTTTCCCTCTTTGATTGTACTTTTTAAGATTTCATAGGTTTCCTTCGGCAAACGCTCTTTCATAACCGAGTCGCCAAAAACATTTATGCCGAAAAATTCATTAACCTTAGCCACAAGCACTAACCCTCAACTTTCAAAAAATATCGCATAGTATGTAACGTAAAAATATATCTGGAGTGTTTTTATGAATACCGATTTTCCTGTGCCAATTACCTCAATAGATGATTTGGAAATTTACGAAAACTACTTAAAAGAAGAATTCCGCAACCAAACCGCACCTACTAAAAACCTCAAAGACCGCCTTAAAACCCTTATAGGAAGCCTTGTCAAGATAGACTACCCTGTCGGCAACCGACTTGAAAGTAAAATCGGCAGACTTTTGGAGATTGGCGAAGATTTTATTTCAATAAATCTTCAAAACGGACGGAATATGGTTATAGGACTTAATACCGTAAAATTCCTTACAGTATTACAAAATAACATAAAAAATCCCCATTTTTAATATTTTAACACTAATAAAATATATTGTCAACAAAAAACCGCCCAAACAGGCGGTTTTTATCACATTAACTATTTTAAACTTCTTACATAACAAACGGTATATGTTGTTAACAACGCCACACAAATATACAAAATCAAACTTACAAACATATAAGGCGGTAAGCTAAGCAGAAAATCACTCGCAGAAGACAATCTAAAACTAAAAGAGCATATCCGCAAAGAAATAATAGCCACCCACCCAACTATTATTAGCACTGTTTTCTTTTTACTTGTCGTAACTTTTACCCCATCAAAAACCTTTCTTGCAACAAAAATCATAAGAATCACAAAAATAACCAAAAAAATTGTAGTTGAACTAAAAAGCGGAAAACCCACGATATAAGGCGATAACGAAACTAGTGGTATTATCATCGCCCACAAACACCAATACCCTACTCCTCGTTTTACAAACATACAAATCAAACTGCAAACCAAAACTGCAATTACAACAGGCAACGATATATACAATTCTTCAAAACTTCGCGACAATACCAATATAAGTACAGCACTTAAAATCGAAACCGCAAATAAAATATATCCAATTATTTTTGATTGTTTGGTATCATAAACTGCGCTTCGATTATTTTCTAAACTTAACTTTTCACTGTCATACATCAAAAAATAATCGGTTGAACATTTAAATAATCGTGCCAAACAAATCAACTTATCGGTTTCGGGATATGCTATGTCAGATTCCCATTTGCTCACTGATTGTCTTGAAACACCAAGTATTTCCGCAAGCTGTTCCTGTGTATAATTATTTTCTTTTCTAAATTTCGAAAGTTTTTCGCCAAATGTCATAACACTTACCTCCTTTATTTGCCTAATGATTTTAATACGATTGTTTAAAATACTCCACCAATTTAAAGTTTCTAAATGTAAACTTCAAGTTGCATATCCTAATTTTATCATATTATACTATAAAATTTCAACCGCCCTATCAAACGATAAGGCGGTTTCATAATTTATAAAGTTTTGAGTATTTCCGATGCATCTTTTAAAACGATATCTGGTTTATCGGGAGATGCTTCCAAAATTTCACTGGTTGTTTCACCGCTCATTACAAGCACGCTAACCGCCCCCGCGTTTATACCGCTTCTAACATCGGTGTAAATTCGGTCACCGATTACCGCAGTTTCCTTTGGGTTGTAGCCATACTGCTCCATAGCGAGCTGTGGCATAAGCGGTTCGGGTTTGCCTATAAATATCGGTCTTTTGCCC
>JAZNLE010000087.1:0-5921 GCA_045578885.1 Acutalibacteraceae bacterium
GATGATTTCAAGGCTACCTTCCGTCCCCAAGCTGAAGGTCAGGTTAAGTTCCGTTTAGCACTTGAAAAGATTGTAGAGCTTGAAAAGATTGAAGCCAGCCAAGAAGAGCTCGACGCTCGTTTCGAAGAAATGGCTAAGCAGTACAATATGGAAGTTGACGCTGTTAAGAAGGCAATCCCCGCCGAAGAATTGGCAAAGGATGTTGCTGTTGGCAAGGCTATCGACCTCGTTAAAGAAAATGCGGTTATCACCGAAGTAGAAGCTAAGACCGAGAAAAAGGCTCCTGCAAAGAAGAGCGCTGCAAAGAAGACCACAGCAAAGAAAACTACTGCTAAGAAAGCAGAAGAAAAGACAGAAGAATAATTGATTAGAATTTTTCAGATTAGTTAATAATACGGTATATGGGTGCCGGCACTAACGGTGCCGACACCTATTTGTATTTCAAAAGGAGATTTATTTATGAGCTTAGTACCTTATGTTTTAGAGCAGACAAGTCGCGGTGAGCGTTCTTACGATATTTTTTCTCGCTTACTTAACGACCGCATCATTATGCTCAACGAAGAAGTTAACAACACAACTGCAAGCATCGTTATCGCACAGATGCTTTATCTTGAAGGTCAGGACCCCGACAAAGATATAAATTTCTATATCAACAGCCCCGGCGGTTCGGTATCGGCAGGTATGGCGATTTATGACACAATGCAGTACATCAAGTGCGATGTAAGTACCATTTGTATGGGTATGGCGGCAAGTATGGGCGCGTTCCTCTTGTCCGCAGGTGCGAAGGGTAAGAGATACGCTCTCCCTAATAGCGAAATTATGATTCACCAGCCCTTAGGCGGAACTCAAGGTCAGGCTACTGAAATTTTGATTCACGCAAAGCACATCGAAAAAACCAGAGCAAACTTAAACAAGATTTTGGCAGAAAACACAGGCAAATCCTTGGAAGAAATCGAAAGAGATACCGAGCGTGACAACTTTATGAGCGCTAAGGAGGCTTGTGACTACGGCCTTATCGATAAAGTAATTACAAAGAGGTAAAATAATGCCTAATAACAACGAAATGGAAATTTGCTGTTCCTTTTGCGGCAAATCTCAGGACGAGGTGACCCGTCTTGTAGAGGGCCCCGGAGTTTATATCTGCGACAGATGTATCGAATTTTGCAGCACTTTGCTTTTCGATGACGAAATGCCCGCAAAAAAGCGCCAAAAGAAGAGCGAAAAGAAAGAGTTTATTCTGCCGAAGCCGCAGGAAATCAAGGAAAAGCTTGACCTTTATGTAATCGGTCAGGACGAGGCTAAGAAAACCCTTGCGGTTGCAGTTTACAACCACTATAAGAGAATTTTCAAGAATACTGACAGCGAGGTTGAACTAGGCAAAAGTAATGTGCTGATGCTCGGGCCGACAGGTGTCGGCAAAACCTTGTTAGCGCAGACCTTGGCGAAGATTCTCGATGTGCCGATTGCCATTACCGATGCTACCACCTTGACCGAGGCGGGTTATGTCGGCGAAGATGTTGAAAATATCTTGCTTCGTCTTATTCAGGCGGCGGATTATGACATTGAAAAGGCGCAACGCGGTATTATATATGTGGACGAGATTGATAAAATCGCCCGCAAGAGCGAAAATGCTTCAATCACCCGTGATGTAAGTGGCGAGGGCGTTCAACAGGCGCTTCTCAAAATTCTTGAGGGTACTGTTTCGAATGTTCCGCCTCAAGGCGGCAGAAAGCATCCCCAACAGGAATTTATCCAAATTGATACCACAAACATTCTGTTTATTTGCGCAGGCGCGTTTGACGGCATCGAAAAGGTTATCGAGCGCCGTATCGGTGGCAGTAGCTTAGGCTTTGGCGCTGATGTTAAGTCGCCAAAGAGCAAGGAGTCCGAGGCTTTAAGCACAATGGCTACCCATCAGGACCTTGTCAAGTTCGGCATTATTCCCGAACTCGTCGGCAGAATGCCTGTAATCACTGCGCTAAAGGGTATGGACAAGGACACTTTGGTAAGAATTATGCTCGAGCCTAAAAATTCTATCGTTAAGCAGTACGAAACCTTGTTCGCGCTTGACGGTGTTGAGCTTAAATTTGAGAAAAAGGCTTTGGAAAAGATTGCCGAGCTTACAATCGAGCGTAAAACAGGTGCTCGCGGACTTCGTTCGATAATCGAGGGCGTTTTGCAACCTCTTATGTTTGAAACCCCATCGGATGATACCATCAAGAAAATCACAATCACCGCTAAAACCGTCGAAGACGGCGAAGCGAAGATAGAAAGGTAAAATTATAAATGTAGGGAACGACCAGCGTGTCGTTCCCTACATTTACACAAGGGAGCCATTTTTTGTTATTTTAGTTGTAATTTTGGCGAAAAATGGCAGATAAAAAATTTCTTATTGTCAAAGTGGAAATTATAAAACTTGCTTTTTAGGAGTTTTGCACAAAACAAACAAAAAATATTAAAATAATCTTGACAAATTATCAAAAGGGTTGTAAACTAAATAATGGTATTTTGCCCGATAAAAAATATAAATTTCGGGGTGCTAAAAAACAAAATGAAAGGAAGATTTTATGAAAACAAAAATCTACAAACTGCTTAGTATTTTGCTTTCAGTAGCAATTGTTTTTTCCACATGCATTTGTGCATTTGGAACTGTTTTTGCTGCTGAAGAAAATTCTAATCAAACCGTGACTTACTATGTCGATTCATCGTCTGGTGATGACGTTAATGGTGACGGTACTTATGATGCACCTTTTGTAACAATTGAAGGTGCGGTTAAATATGCTATCAATGAAGCAGGACTTAATTCGGCAGGGAATACTGTTATTGTTAAAGTAAAAACTGCCAATGATACAGTTCCTTGGGCAGATATTGAAGACTCAACTCCTGACACAATGGAAGCTCATAATTTTAAGTTGGTTGTAACTTCGGATGTTACAGGTGCTACAGTCACTGCAGCAGACAGCACTAAAAATATAATCCTAAACGGTCCTACCGAATTTGGAAATGTTACTATAACAGTTCCTCAATATAAGGATTTTAGATTTAACGATCAAAATGTGACCTTTGCTCCTAATTGTGTATGGGGTACTATGTCAGGTGGTGCGGTTACTTTAGGTTCCGCCGTTAAGACTAAAACTGTACCACAAACTATCATTTTACCTTTCAGAACAGGTAAAGACATAGCTTTTGCAAATAACAGCTCTGAGTCTATATATGACGCTGACATAAACTTTATTTATGACGGAACAATTACAAACAACCGTCAGAGAATACTTTTAGGTAATGCTGCCAACAGCGCAACTACCTACAATAAAAATGTCAATGTTGATATCAGATCCGGTATTGTATCTTTTATTTTGAAGAGCAATGTTACCTTCGGTGATAACAGTGCAATTCAGGTTATCAACTCTTCTGGCAGAGGTATTGACTCAAGCCCGAATAATGACGGTGGATTTTCTGCTATTACTGGCGTTGATAAGTGGGTACTTACCAACACCACCACTGCTTTTAAGAATGCACTTAATTTCACTGAAACTGCAGGTGTATATTCTGTAAAAGAAGGCTACAAGGTTACTGCTGTTAAAGCAGATGACGAAAACGCAGTTGTAACAGCTACCGCCGCTCAGGGCAGTCAAGACGTTGTTCTTGACCTTACCGAATACGGCGCAGGCGAATACAATTTCTCTGCAGAAAAACTTCCCGAAACAAAAACATATTATATAGCAAGTGCTGCTGACGGCGGTTCATCCAACAATGATGGTTTGACTGCAGAAACACCCTTACTTACTGTTAACGACGTTATCACCAAGGCTCCTGCCGACGGTGCAACAGGCGTGGATACAGTTGTTATTAAGGTTAAGGGCACAGCTGCAGCTGACTGGGGCACTGATTTAGCTTACAATTTTGAAAAATTGGTTGTTGAATCTTACGACCCCGCAAACCGTTCTTCGTTGAATCTTACCACCAGTAGCGCAATTGAGTCTGTTATGGGTAAGGTTGAATTTGAAGATATCATTCTCAACGCTGTTGCCGCCCCCGGCAACCCCAACCGTTTCTATCTCCACGGACGTAGTGTGACTTTGGGTGAAAATGTTACTGTTAACCCCGATTTCTCTGCATTTATACTTGCGGCTGCTCAAAAGACAGTTACAGGCGCTCAGACCATTACTCTTAAAAACAGTTATAAAGGTCAGATACAGGTTGGTCACTACAACAACGGCGGTATCACTTTTGATGGCGACCTCAGCTTTATAGTTGATAACGCAAACGCCACTCCTGCGTTCGTGATCGCTTCGTATGCGGGTACTGCAGGTGATAACAAGGTTAACGGAAACTTGAACTTTGCTATTTATGATGCAAGGAGCGTTTCTTTTGGCACTAAAAAAGAGAATTTCATTGTCAGCGGTGCTGTTCAGGTAATATCTCCTTCCGATATTACGGTTGATATTGATACAACCAATCTTTCAACAC
Organism: Acutalibacteraceae bacterium; assembly: GCA_045578885.1. GTDB lineage: Bacteria > Bacillota > Clostridia > Oscillospirales > Acutalibacteraceae > UBA737. The sequence continues at coordinate 4,471 of JAZNLE010000087.1, forward strand.
TCGGTGCAGATGGCACCGCAGCAGCAGGCGGTTTGTATCATATTATCAATGATATGGGCGATGCTCACGCTATTGAATTCACTGATACTGCAGGCGTTTACAAGGTTAACTTTGAAGATGATGGAGTACATTGGGTAGAAGCTATTGACGAAAACGGCAATATTACTAAGGCTGAAGACGGTCAATTAGACCTCGAACAACCCGGTGTTTATACCGTAAGACTTGTAAGAGATCCTGCACAGGAATCTTATGATGTTGACGGCACAACCTATGCTACATTGGCTGATGCTGTTCAGGCTGCTATCGATGCCGATTATAAGGCTGGTGACACCATTACCTTCAACCTTAAGGGTGAATCCGTAGCAACAGGAAATATTCCTGCATACACCTTCGATGCTGTAATCGTTGGTGAAACTATCGATATACCTGCTAGCGAGGGTGCGGAAGCTACAACAGCAATTACAAAGCTTGATGCTACTGCTGATGGTAGTGACGCAATCGCTAATAATAAGGGTTATACCACAACCTTTAAGAATGTTGAAATATATCAGCCCAATGAGAATAAGAGCCTCTATTTGTTAGGTTCTAATGCTGTATTTGAAGATACCGCTAAGTTTAATACCGGCTATGGAACAACACTTGTTTATGGCTCTGGTAACGGCGGCGGTGTTGCTGAAACATTTGAAGGACAAAAGGTTGTAATAAATTGTAATACACCGACCTATATTTCACTAACTAACGGTATTTGGTCTCAGAAAACATACACTGAAGATGTTATTCTCGTTCTTAATAATAGTGCAAATAATCCTATTGTTAATTTGAATGCTTCATTTGTGGGCGAGGGCGAGAGTGGCCGTTATACAAACTATGCAAATGTTATTATTGAACTTAATAACGGTGCTAAGATTGCTAAATTTAATAGTTTTGAAAATGCAACTATCGGCACTGCCCTCTATGTAATCAATTCTTCTGATGAAGAAATCAATGATGAAATTGAAGGTTATGCAGGTATCAACGCTGACAAGTGGATTATTAACAACAAGACAGGTATTGACGATATCTTTACCTACACAGAATATGCAGGAGCATTTGAAGTTAACTTCACTTCTGAAAACCAGAAAATCTATGCAGTTGATGCTGACGGCACAGAAATCGAACTTGAAGATGGAGTCTTCTATCTCGATACACCTGCTGTATACACAATCATGTTAGCTTGTATCGAACATGATTGGAACGAAGCAACTTGTACAGAACCTAAGACCTGTGAGGTTTGCGGTGAGACCGAAGGTACAGTATCAGATCATAAGTACACAGAATATGTACCTAACAATGATGCTACTTGTCAGAAGAATGCTACCGAAACTGCAGAATGTGATTTCGGTTGCGGTGAAGAAAAAACACGTGACATCGAAAATTCTATCGTTGATCATAAATTCACCGACGCTACTGAT
>JAZNLE010000088.1:0-2992 GCA_045578885.1 Acutalibacteraceae bacterium
TTACGCGTTGGTTTTTCCATTGATGCACTCGCCCTCTATATTTCAATCTTAAAAATAACTATAGAGGTGAGCAAATTGCAGAATAATAACGATTTTTGGTTAGGCGGTGCGTGCGGGGCGAAAAATCACGGGAAAAATCAATTGGTTAAAACCTAAACCGCTTATGACACAAGCACCAAGAGGTTCGATTCCTCCCCGCCCCTCCAAACAGCCACTCGCAAGAGTGGCTATTTTGTTATAACCAAGTATAGCGTTTTTTGAAACACAGAAACACATGAGCGGTTCTCTGTGTCTGTGATAACAACAATATAAATCTTGTATAAGAATAAAAATTTGCAGGTATATGATATGCACCCCAAAAGTGTCTAACTTTTGGGGTGCATATCACTTTTTTACGGGAGTATTATAACACATTTTTTAATAATCAAATAACTTTATTCAAATTTAGGGTCAAAACTTCTTGAATGCAAGCAAACCCAGCTATTACCCTGATTTACTTCCAAAGGTGTTCCGTCTTCGAGAGTAAACTTAAATCCGCTTGAAGCGTCGCCCTTTGCCCACTTGATAGGTGTGTATGTACCGTTTACACAGTAGTAACCTTCACCTTTTGAAAGGTCAACTTTTTTATGTTTATTATCGGGATAGTAATTAATAGATGTTGAAAGAACAAAAACATTCTTGAAATATTCGCTTTCGCCCGAATAATAATCTTTTCGTTCTTCGTTGCGGAAATATCTTACATACTTTCCGCTCTCGCTGTCAAATTTAAACACCGAGCTATATGCACTTGAAAATTTAACGGTTACTGTGTTTGCAACCGATTCAGGATAAGAAACCTGTGTATCCTTATCGGCAAATTTCTGCCAATTTTCAACTTTGTCGAGCCTTGTGCTATAATCTTTCTTTTCAAACCATTTCCAGATTTTATTTCCGAAACCATAGAGTGTATGTTCGGTAGCAAGTCCGTTCTTTACTCTCTCTCCTGCGTTATTTGTGCTTATTGCGAAGGTCTGGGTATCTTTAAGGTGCGGTTTAGCGTAGGTCTTATCCTGACCGTGATGAACATAAATAGCACCATGTCCCATTGACAAGTCAATATACGGATAACGCGCAGAACGGATTGTTCCAACCTTTTCAACCGCCGAAATATCCTTAAAAACTGCCATCAATCGTGTGATACCACCCTCAACCTCAGTTTCATAAACGATATCTGCCTTTGTAAGACCTGTTTGCACCTTTTGAGCTATCGAAATGTTGTTAACCATAACTGCAACAGGACGTCTTTCGTATATTTCCTTATCGGTGATGTTTTCCTCGCCAGTTAAATTGTTTGCATAATACACAACCTTTTCTTCTTCTGGTTTTGCATCGACCTGAGAGCTTGTCTCAGCTGATTTACAACCAACTAAACAAAACATTGCTACACAAACAAGTATTGCTAAAATTTTCCTACACATAGTATTTTCCTCCAAAAATAATAGTTTTTAACTACAATATATACTATACTACATTTTCTAACACTTTTCAACATAAAATATAAAAAAAACTCTGCAAAAAAATTGCAGAGTTTTAAACTTATTCCTCTTGCGGCTCTACAGGAAGCTCTTCGACACCTATACGCTCAATTCTGAAACCATCGGTTTTAAGTACTGTAATCTCCAAATTTTCCCACTTAAAGCTACTGCCCTCTTCGGCTTCGCCGTCAAGCATTGTGAGTGTCCAGCCACCAACAGTCGCGGTATCGGCTTCGAAATCCTCGTCCTCATCAATATCGATATCAAACTCGTCAAAGAAGTCATAAACACGCATATCGCCGTCGGCTTCAAAATGAGTTTCGTCAATGGCTACAAACTCGCGTTCCATTTCGTCCGATTCGTCGAAAATTTCACCCACAAGCTGTTCGAGAACATCCTCCATAGTAAGAATACCCATTGTACCGCCGTACTCGTCGAGAACTACTACCATATGACACTGGTTTTCTTTCATTTTTTCGAGCACATCGGGAAGCGGCATTGTCTTGTGAACAAAGTTTACAGGCAAGAGAAGCTCACGGATATTAACCTTACCCCTTTCAACATAGGTTTTGTAAAAATGGTTAAGGTGCAATATACCGATAATATTGTCAGTAGTGTCTTCATAAACAGGTAAACGGGAATATGTTGTTTCCTCGCACTTTCTAAGGTTTACTTCATACGGATCGCGGATGTCAAGCGCGTCCATATCGACTCTGTGAGTGATAATCTCGTAAGCTAAAACCTCGTCAAAGTCAAGCGCATTCTGTAAAAGGTCGCACTGTTCTTCGTCAAGCACGCCTTCATCCTCGACAATATCTATAATATTTTCGAAATCGTCTTCAGAAACGGCTTCGCTGTCGTCAGCGTTCTTCTCCCAAATCTTTGAAACAAGATTTACAAAGCCCATAATTACAAAGTTAAAAGGCTTTAGTATAACCGACAACACATATATAGGCATTGCCGCGAAGATGCAGAAAACCTCAGGGAACTGCTTAGCTAAGACCTTGGGAATAACCTCGCCGAAGGTGAGCACCAAAAGTGTCATAATAACGGTTGAAGTCCAAGCGTAAGCATCGCCCCACCAGCCGATAACAATAACGGTTGCAATAGCAGATGCCGTCATATTAGCAATATTATTACCAATGAGAATACTGCTGAGCATATTATCATAATCATCGAGAATTTTAACTGCGGTAATACGCGACAGGGTTTCCTTTTCTTTTTTAAGGTTTTTAAGCCTTAGCGCATTTACAGAAGAAAATGCAATTTCGATAGCTGAGAAAAATGCTGAAACGAGTATCAAAATAACTATCGCAAGATAACGGAAGGTACTAATCATTCTCACTACCTCCTATATCATTTTCGTCATAAATCTCACCGACGAGCTCTTCGAGAATATCTTCAACTGTGAGAATTCCCACAACCTCGCCGTCAGCATTTTTGACGAAACTCAAATTACGGCGGTGGTTACTCATTTC
>JAZNLE010000089.1:0-10339 GCA_045578885.1 Acutalibacteraceae bacterium
TATTTTAAAGTACAAGCATATAAGATTGTAGGAGATGAATATTATTTCAGCTCTTATTCTTCACCCAAGAGTGTAAAAATTAAATAAAGATCCCTATTAAAATTATTATTGTATAGGACAAAAGGAAAAGCAGAGCCTAATATGTGCTCTGCTTTTCTTATTACGCATTGTCTATGTTATGAAATGCTTTTACTTTTTCTTGAAATTTGTGGCAAAAGGGTGTATTATGTAAAAAGTTGCGAATTTATTATTACCTCCCTCTGACGAGGGAGGTAATGAATAGAGTGTCATATTAAAGGTGGAATTTATTATGCCAATTTTGAAATTTGTTAAAAAATACACCGTCTTTTGTGTTGCGTTTTTGGCGGCGGTTATTACCTGCTTTTTTGTGCCGCCCGACCGTGAATATTTCTCATATTTTGATTGGTCGACACTTGCATGTCTTTTTTTGACTTTGGCGGTAATATGTGCTTTTCGCAACATCAAGTTTTTTACTATCGTAGCGCGAAAACTTGTACTGCTTACAGGCAATCTTCGAAGCCTTTTCTTTATGCTTATAATAATTACCTTTATAGGTTCAATGATTATTGCCAACGATATGGCGCTTATAACCTTTTTACCGCTCGGCTACTTTGCGATATCGGTTGCTAAAAAGGAAAGTTATGTACCTTATTTATTCGTTTTGCAAAATATTTCGGCAAACCTTGGTGGAATGCTAACCCCTTTTGGCAATCCGCAGAACCTTTATTTATATTCATATTTCAAAATACCCACCTTGGAGTTTTGCGGTATAATGCTTGAGCCGTTTTTACTCGCGGTAGCATTGCTTTGCGTATGCTGTCTTTTTGTGAAACCTGAAAAGCTTGTGATAAGCCAAAAATTCCCTGAAAAATTAAGGGTAAAAAGAACACTGCTCTATAGCGCTTTGTTCGTTTTCTCAATCCTTATTGTCTTTAGAATAATTCCGTTTTGGATAGGACTTATCGTGGTGCCCGCGGTGCTTTTGGCGGTTGATAGGGAAGCACTTTATATGGTTGATTATGCACTCCTCTGCACATTCTTTTTTTTCTTTATTTTTGCAGGCAACTTATCAAGGATAGATGCCGTAAACGCACTCTTTTCTTCGCTTATGCAAAAGGACGCGCTTTTGGTGTCGACACTTGCCTGTCAGGGTATCAGCAATGTGCCGTCTGCGATATTGCTTTCGCGGTTTACCACTAACTACAAAGCTTTGCTTATGGGTGTTAACATCGGCGGTACTGGTACGCTTATCGCCTCTTTGGCAAGCCTTATTACCTTTAGCGAGCACCGCATTTTGTACCCAGGGCACACCAAGAAATATTTATCTGTTTTCACCGTGTTAAACTTATTTTTCCTTGTGGTTATGACTGTTTGCGCAAAGTTTTTCTTCTTGTAGTGGATATAATATGTTATAATAAAATAAAGTTTTAAAAGAGTTGTCTTTTTGGCAACTCTTTTTTATTGATATAATATTTTAAGTGTGCTATAATTTATAAAAAGCACAAAAAGGAAATTTATTTATGTTTTCGGATGTTTTTATATTTGTTTTGGAGTGTATCGGAACGGTGGCATTTGCCGTATCGGGCGCGCTTGTGGCGATAGGCCATAGCCTTGATTTATTCGGGGTATTGACTGTCGGCTGTGTTACGGCTGTGGGCGGCGGAATTACAAGAGATTTGCTTTTGGGGGATACTCCGCCTAAAATCTTTTCAAATCCGCTTATACTCGCGCTCGCTCTTATTACTGCGATTGCGGTTTTCATAATCGCTTTTGTAAATTCCAAAAAGTTCAAAGACTTAAGCGAGCGTATTGATAAAATTAACATATTTTTCGATGCTTTGGGACTGGCAGTCTTCTCGGTTTCGGGTGTTGAAATCGCTTGCAAGGCGGGTTATTCGCAAAATGTAGTATTAGCGCTCACGCTCGGTGTTATTACAGGTGTCGGTGGCGGTGTTCTGCGCGATATTTTTGTCAATGAAAAACCGTATGTTTTAACAAAGCATATATATGCCGTAGCGTCGCTTGTTGGCTGTGTTGTTTATTATCTTGTTAATATCTATCTCGGATACAGGGTAATCGGTACGGCTGTTTCAGCGTTGATTATAGTGGTTATAAGAATGCTCGCGGCGTATTACCGTTGGAAACTGCCGAAGATAAAGTTTGAATGATTCGAGGTTGAGAGAATGTTAAATAAAAAACGGCTTATCTGGATATTCTCATTTCTTGCAGTTTTGGTAGTGACAGCTATTTTGGATGTCGTGACAAAATCTTTTGCAACAAAAGTTTTAATGCATACCTTATTCAAAATCGCAGCGGTTATTTTTGTGTTGTTTTTGTTGCGAAAATACTTAGAAAAAGAACTTACTGTCAGTCTCAATAAGGTTTTTATAATTTGCAGTATAGTTCTTGTGTTGGATTTAGTTGTATTTGATTCTATAAGATTTATATTCTGCGGTGGGATATCTTCAATATTCTTTTTGCCTGTTTGTTTACCCATTGGTTTTATGGTTATCACGCATCATATTTTTAAGGAAAAAGGTTACGACAGGGAAGATTATAAAACGATTTATTATATCGGAATACCTTTGTTGCTACTTGCGGGATATTTAGAATTGCTTTCGTTTGTGGATTGGTAGGGTGAGATATGGTTGAATTTGACAGACGGAAAAATGAGTATATTTTATATACAAGTCGATTAAATATTATTGTTTGCGCAATGCCTCTTTTTATGTTTGGGGTAGGTATCAAACTTATCGTTGAAATGATTTTAGGGTTAGACGGTTGGAAAACGGCTGATGTTATAGGTTTGCTTTTTGTGATTATCTGGACAACATTGGTGTTTTTTGCGCTGCTTTTTGCCATAAAAGAAACCACTCGCCGAATTGCGATAAATGAAGACGGAGTTTTATGCAAAACCTTGATTTCGAGTGATTTTTTGAGATGGTCGGAAATTGAAGACTGGGGAATTTTTTATCAGGGCTATACAAGAGGTGGCGAGATTCATATTTTGTATTTTTCAAAAGAGATTTTATCCGTTACGAGAAACGAAAAAAAGAAGGTAAAAACTAAAACTATACAGTTTGGTATTTCGGAAGCAGAGTCGCATGATATGGTTTCGCAAATTGTTGACTTTGGAAAAACAAGGTCTTTTATTGAACCTTTTGTGATAACAAAATTTTGAAGTCGAAAGAATGAGATGTTATGAAAATAAGTATTACTAATGATTACAGACAAAGGCTGGAAGAATTGAGCGGAAAGCTTAAAAAGTACACTCCGCTTTTCGATTTCAATTCCGCTTTGGAATTTACTTGCGAGCGTAAGAAGAACAGTATATTTATTACATATAAAACTGCGTATATGCAAGAGGAATATACTTCTGCTCCTAAGAAAATTAAAAAGTGCAAGATTTATTCTGACGGTTGCCTTATCATATTCAAGGATAAGAAATTTATTTTTCTGCCTGTGACAAACAATGAAGAAACAGACGGGGCGTTGGTGGCTTTTTGTGAATTTTTGCACGAAAAAGTATCCGAAACCCGTTTTAAAGTGAAAGAAAGACTCTGGCTTTATGACCCGTTAAGCGAAGACGGAAGAAGATATCACAAAGGTTTTACAATTTTGGATTCTCCGATTATGAAAATGCTGATAGCCGTTGGTGTGATTGTTATCGGAATTTTATTATTCGCACAAAAGCAGGATTATAGGATTGTAGACAAGACGGAATGTATAAAGTATACAGGCGTCTATGATTATTATTATGAGGACGATTATATTGAAATATATTTTCAAAACGGCGATATACACTATGTAGATACGCTTTGTGCTTATGATGATTTCTATGAGAAGATGGACCGTATAAATAAGGGTCAAAACCTACAGCTTCTTATCCATCCTGACAATGAATATGTTGTGGAAATTCGTTGCGGAGGAACTGAAATACTCAATTTCAAGCAGTCGCAGATTGATATGCGCGATTTTGCAATTTTTATTTCGGTGATTGGTGTGATATTGGCAATTGTCGGTTTCGGGCTTTTGCTTATCGGTTTTAAGTATTACAAAAAGGAAAGAAATCAAAAAGAGAATTTATAACGGTGGGGAATTATGGAAATTGATTGGTTGAATGTCGTACTAATCGCCTTAGTCGGTATGGTGGTGGCTTTGTTCAGCGTGTGAGCGGTTTTGGGCTTGGCATATTCATCATGCTCTTTTTGCCATACCTGACACCTGAAATTGCTATCGCGGCGACAATATCCTGTTTGTTTTCCTGCGGAACTTCCTCCTATAACGCCGTAAAATACATAAAAAAGGTCAATTTTAGGCTGATTTTACCTATTCTATGCGCCTCTATGACGATTTTGCCCTTTGTGCTTTACTTTTCGGCTTCGATGCCACAGAGACTTTTTGAGTATATCCTGGGCGCTGTGCTTATAGTTTTAAGTATATACTTCCTTTTCTTTAATGATCGAATTAAAATGGGAAAATCGGTAAAGAACGGAATTGTTTTGGGCGCTCTCGGCGTTGCGCTTAACGGACTGTTTTCAACGGGCGGACCTCCTGTTGTGCTTTATCTTTCGCAGGTAGCGAGCGATAATATAGAATATTTCGCAGGTATTCAGTTTTATTTTGCGGTCACGAATATTTTTGCTACAATACTTCGTGCTTTTAACGGACTTGTGACTCTGCAGGCGCTTAGCACCGCCGCTATCGGCTTTTTGGGTTGTATGCTCGGTGACCTTATCGGCAACTGTGTTTTTGATAAACTTGACGGTAAAAAATTAAAACTTGTTATCTATATCGGTATGATAATAAGTGGGGTTTTGATGATTGTATAAAATATGTAAGGGTGAGGTTTAATGAAAAAGCCTTTTTACAAAAGAATATCTTTTTATATTGCAGCTTTTGTGGTTGTAACCCTTGTTTTTGTGTTGGATTTTTTTAATTTAATACCAAAAAAGTACTACACCGCAAAAGATTTTGGTATTGAAACTGTTGAGAGTTCGGTCGATTTTAATAATAATGGTGTGGACGATTACACCGATATTTTATTGGGTGCTCGCAAGGATGCTAAAAATCATCCTAAGTATGACGGGGCATATGTTGATGGCGGTTATCCGCCTGATAATATCGGTGTTTGCGCGGATGTAATATGGAGAGCCTTTAAAAATGCGGGGTACAGCCTTCGTGATATGGTTGATGCCGATATTGCGGCGCGAAAGATTGCTTATTCAAATGTTGTACAGCCCGATACGAATATAGATTTTCGCAGGGTTAAGAATTTGCGGGTGTTTTTTAAAGAATATGCGGTAGAGCTTACTACCGATATTACCGAAATTGCTGAGTGGCAACCTGGTGATATTGTGATTTTTAATAATAATAAGCATATAGGCATCGTGTCGGATAAAAGAAATAAAGCTGGCATGCCTTATATAATCCACAACGGCGGCCAGCCTAACCGCGAGGAAGATTACCTTAAGCGTTCGCCTGTGGTGGCGCATTTCCGTTTTGATGCTTCTAAAATTGATAAGAATATATTGGTTGCTTGGGAAGACTGAAAATTTTTGCAATAAAATGTACTATGGATTCATTAATAGTATGAAAAGGGAAACCTCTTCATACTATTTTGTTTTTAAAGGAGTGTAGAAAATGAAAAAAAGATTATTGAGTTTGATTTTGGTGATTGTAATGTGTTTGAGTATTTCGCCTATTGCGAGTGCGAACATAGATGCGCTTGAGCCTGAAAATTGGAAAAAGGATGGAGACTTTTATTTTGTGATTTATGGCGGAGATGCAATGGTCTGCGCTTATGCAGGTAACGACACACAAGTAGTTGTTCCAAGCTCTTATAAGGGCAGAGATGTTACCCATTTTAACTATGACTTGCTTTCAAAATCTCCTGTAAAGGACAAGGTAACCGAGATTTATTTCCCATCTACCATTTGCGGATATTTTGAGGATGAATGGTACGAGGATGGAAGCGGTTATTATATATATGATGGCTTTAATCTTGCAAATTATGATTCTTTGAAAACTGTCGAAATTAGCCGTGCTAACCCGTATTTTAAAGACCGCGAGGGATGTATTTACAGCAAGGACGGTAAGGTATTGTGGTATGTTCCCTACAATGGCGGAAGAATTACTTTTTCTACGAGTAAATACAGCGGTGTAACCGAGGTTCGTAATATAAGCAGTAAAAGAATTAAATATTTAACTATTGGCAAGAGCGTTGAAAAGATTTATTTGGACAATGTAGATTGCCCTAATGTTAAAGAATTTTATATTACTTCTAAAACCGACAATATCGTTCACGATGATATGGAATATTGTAATATAAAGAATGGTGCAGATATTTACTGCTACAAGTCATCGGGCGTTTATGATTATTTTAAGGGCACAAAAATATACAATTTAGTAACCGAACCTAAAAAGCCTACTAAAAAGGCGAGTATAACATCAGTTAAATACAGCAAATGCGATCCTTATAACAATGATAATTATGCTGTTAAAATCACCCTTAAGGATATAGGTGTTTCGGGACATAAGATTTACAGGTATAACAGCAGTTCGAAAAAATATGAGTATATAGGCAAAACCTCTGACGGAAGTAAGACTTATATCGATAGAACCGCTAAACCATCGAAGACCTATAAATATAAGGTAGCTCCATTTAATTACAGCGATAAGCTTTACAGTGCGAATGGTTCGAAGTCAAGCGCCAAGAGCGTTAAAACAACACTTTCAAAGCCTGAAAAAATGAGTTTTACCGCAACATATAAGAGTAACGGTGTTACAGTGAAGTTTAAAAAACAATCCTACTCGGGCTATGCGCTTTACAGATATAACAGCAAGACCAAAAAGTATGAGTTGATTCGCAGGGGTGATTATCAGCACTTTTCTTATGATGGCGATATAACCGCCGACAAGGGAAAAACCTATACTTATAAGATGAGAGCGTATAACGAATCGTCAACGGGCAAGAGAGTTTACGGCCCTTATTCCGAAAAGGTTAAGGTTAAATGTAAATGACAAAAATGAGCCGAAAGGCTCATTTTTTGTTTTGCATATTTATTTGTTCTTGCGTTATGCGCAGGTAGGAAAAAAGTGTATTATCGTCGAGCTTTTCGCGGAACATATCAACCGCGGTGATTTGGCGGTTATGGTAGGTGGTGTAATAATAAATTCCCTTATCGGCGTTTATGCAAGAAGTGTAGATGGTTTTTTCATATTCGCCGTTTTGTGTACGGGTACAGCCGTTTGTCTGGCTTACAGTTTCTAAAATATGAAAAAATTGACTGACGCTTTCCTCTTCATTAATACCCGATACTGAATTGAGTTTCGTAAAAGCTGCTCTAACAAACCGCGACTGCGAAGAAAGGTCGCCAGGCAGTCCTAAAGCACCCATACCAAGACTGTATGGTTTTAAGTTGAGTTCTTTTGAAAATCGGTTTTTAGGCGGTTTGGCTGATAGGTGCATATAATTGTTGAGATTGAGTAACTGTTCGGGGAATGTGGGGTTGTTGGTAAGCACGCCAACAAGATTTTTGTAAACTTTCAATCCGTCTTTTACGGCTTCTACCGTTATACAACTGTTTTTGTCGGCAATTATCCAATGAAGAGATGCGGCGGGTAATTCGCTTGAAAATGCTGTGTTGGTGATATTTGAATTTTTGAGCTTTTCTTCGGCTTCTTTGACATTGGCGCATTGACCTAAAATCCAAGGTATCAGTTCGAATTGGGCTATATTATCTTTTAAGGGTGTGGGTTTGTTGTAAATGGCATTACCAACAAAGTTAAGTCCTGCCATACAAAGTCCTTTCTCGTTTACGGCATCGTAGTAAAGAGGGTAATCGGATTTTAAAAGGGCAGCACCGATAATGGCATAATGCTTTTGCATAATGCCCTTATCCCTAAAATCAAATATAAAATTTCGAGGCGTTATAACAATACTCTCACCAAAAGAAAAGGTGTAGTCAAGCGTTCTTCCAAAATAAAAATCTTTTGTTCTATAAGTAATTGCTGTGCACAAAAAAATCACCCCTATTATTTTGGGGCGATTTTTGGCGTTTATTCTTTTTGATTTTATGTGTTTAAATTATTTGTATTGTGGGGGCGACCATCGGTCGTCCGTTTTATATTTGTTCGCAACGCGAACACTGATATTCCGCATTACGAATTACGAATTCCGCATTAAAAAGGACGTGCAATGCACGCCCCTACATTTTGTTTTTAATTTTTCTTTTCTTCGCGGTCGCCGCGGCCTGAAAGGATAACCGCTACAAGACCTAAAATTGCACCGACGACAAGCGAGGTGGAGAATTCGTCTTGATCGAGTATTATCGAGGCTATAACTGTAACTGTTGCCGAGAAGGGCATCATAACCGCAACGACTGTCGGGTCAACGGTCTTCATAGCGTGGGTGCGGATAAGCCAACCGAGAGTTAAGGATATGAGTACAAAACCGATTTTTTGAAGCATATCTGCAATGCCGATACAAGCGCCAAAAGGGAATAAATATTTTGAAAATAAATCCACCTGTTTTCAGAACTCTTGGCGCTTCATATAATAAAGGACTTGAAAATTCGAGCAGTACAATGCTGTTTGTAAATTATTTGAAAAGCAAGTTTGATTTTGCTTGATATTATGTCTTTTAAGTGTTATAATTTTCTAAGGTGATATAGATGAAAAAAGCGTATTTATTCGATTTTGACGGAACACTTGTAGATTCAATGCCGACTTATGTTTCGGCAATGCTTCGTATATTGGACGAAAACGGTATAGAGTATGGTGAAAACATTATTAAAATAATTACTCCGCTTGGGCTTATGGGTACAGCGGATTATTATATTAAAATGGGTGTAAATAAACCGCGCGAAGAAATTATTGCAAAAATGAAGGAATATATGTATGAGGAGTATTTATACAATATTTCCGCAAAAGAAAATGTGATTTCTGTGCTTAAAACCCTTAAGGAAAAGGGAGCGAAGCTTAGTGTATTGACTGCAAGCCCACATGTAACACTTGACCCTTGCTTAAAGCGGTTGGGAATTTTCGATTTGTTCGATAATGTCTGGTCTTGCGACGATTTTTCCACAACCAAAGCTGACCCACAAATTTATGTAAAAGCCGCCGAGAAAATCGGTGAAAGTGTAGAGGATGTTTTATTCCTTGACGATAACTACAATGCTGACTTAACTGCCAAAAATGCGGGTATGCAGGTTTGCGCGGTATATGATGAGTCTTCGAAAGATTATATAGAACAAATGAAATCGGTTGCGGATTATTATATTTATGATTTTAAAGAACTTTTAGAGATCGAGTAATTTTATGAAACTTGCAACATTACTTAGATATGTAGAATTTAATTACAATACCGATAACAACACTCAATAAAATAAGGGAAAATAAATTTTATATTGTAGGGAATAACCTGCGTGTTGTTCCGTTAAAATACATTAAATTTTGCGGTACGACACGCTGGTCGTACCCTACGAAATGTTAATATAGTTTGTAAAAAAAGAAACCGCGTTTTTCAACGCGGTTTTACTTATGTTTGTGCGGAAAGCCGGATTTTATTGACCTATTTTCTTAAGTCTTTTGAGAGGGTATCTGAGTAAGCTCATAATAACTATTGCAATTACGGTGTTAGGAAGCATATAAAGTGAGTTATAAACCACCGAATATAGCACAGGGTTTGCGAAGGTCATTCCTGCGACCTCGGTCGGAACGGTTATTACATAAAGGGTTACACCGCTTATAAAGTGGATTATAAATCTTGCGAAACAGCCTGTAAAGGTAGCAAGCTCGACAGCCCATAATTTTTCTTTAAAGAAGCCTGCAAAGCCGACAGCCGCATAAGCTAAAACATAGTCGAGCAATACCGAGGGAAGTCCCCAACCGATACCGCCGCCTATAAGACATTTTAAGAAACCGAATACCGCACCCGAAGCGATACCGTACAAAGCGCCGTTGCGATAGGCCAAAATAAATAACGGAATCATAACGAGGTCGATATCTCCGCCAAAGGCAGGGCCTGGGATTTCAATGGGGATTAAAGCTATTGACAGCGCAATTAAAACAGCGCATTCGCAAATTTTGTAAAGATTTTTGTTTTTCATTTTCGTTTCTCCTTTTTGTGTGAGTCCGCACCACTCACTTAGTATTTCGCAATTACCTTAAGTTTAGATTTTCGCTCATGGAAATACAAAAAGAAAAGCCACAGGCAATATACCTGTGGCAATACAAACGCTGTATTTCCCTACGGCGGCATTATCCGCATCAGGTTATCGGTCGAAGTCATAGTAAAACGGACTTCCTCTCAGCC
>JAZNLE010000090.1:0-11430 GCA_045578885.1 Acutalibacteraceae bacterium
TTTAAGAAATTTTCAATTTTGTTTACATTGTGTAAAACGGTTGTATGGTCTTTTCCAAAGGATTCGCCAATTTGTTTAAATGAAAGGTCGGTCATTTCGCGTGCTATATACATAGCCACCTGACGCGCAAGAGCTAAAGATGCTGTTCTGCGATTTGAAAGAATATCGCTTACCGATACATTATAGGTTTTAGCAACTTCGCTTATAATGTTTTCAATTTTTATAGGTTCGGGTGTGTCATCGGTAATAATATCTCTAACAATTGTTTGTACAACCGAAATTGAAGGTGTACGGCCTTGAATTGAAATATAAGCTTGAAGCTTTTTAACAACACCCTCAATCTGACGGGTGTTAGCTTTTATATGCTCTGCGATATAGTAAACAATATTTTCTTCGAGCGAGATATTAAATTGTTCGGCTTTTTTGTTTATAATACCAACCCTTGTTTCGAAGTCTGGAAGAGAAATATCCGCAAACAAACCACCTTCAAGACGGGAGCGGATACGGTCATCAAGAGTTTTAATTTCTCTCGGTGGGCGGTCAAGGGTTACAACAATCTGCTTGTTGTTCTGGTAAAGGGCATTGAAGGTATTAAAAAATTCTTCCTGTGTTTGTTCCTTGCCTGCGATAAAGTGGATATCGTCAATTAAAAGAACATCAACATTACGGATATTGCGAAAGTCATCCATAGAGCCTAAACCTAATTTACCTTGCTGTAATGCCGCTATAAGCTGATTTGTAAAATCTTCACCGCGGATAAACTGGATATTCTTTCGCGGGAATTTTTTCTTCATATGATTTTTTATAGCGAGCATCAAGTGGGTTTTACCAACGCCTGACGGACCATAGATTACAAGCGGATTGTAGGTAGCCTGCGGAATTTCGCTTTCGGCTACTGCTAAAGATGCCGCGTGGGCAAAACGGTTTGTAGAACCTACGATAAAGTTATCGAATGCGAAAAAGTCTTCAAAAGAAAGACCTGCGGAATATTGTTCCGCCGCTAAAATTTCCTTTTCTTCATCGCGCAAAATTACGCGGAAATCCATTTCAACACCTAAAACGGTTTTTATACATTTTTTGAAAAGTTCTGTATAGGTTTGTTCAACAATGCCTTTTTTGTATTCATCGTTTAAAGATACGGTGAATTCGTTTTCATTAAAGAAAACGGGTTTTAAATCTTTTAAGAAACAATTAAAAGCAACTTCTGAAATCGACTTTTTACATTCGTCGCATATAGCTACCCAAATTTCGTTTAAAGGATTATTTGACATTATAAAATCACCTCTGTTTTTATTATTTTTTATATAATTTTGTATATAATATAATATATCTATATTAGTATATCATATTATAAAGAAATTTGCAACTTTTTTAATTGATTTGGGGGATAATTTTGGCAAATAGAACAGACCTTGCGATAGAGTTTCAAAAAAATGAAGAAAAACTTAATTATAAAGAGCAAAATTTCGGCAAAATAAAGGTTTTATTCTCGTCTTTGGAAGAGGACAATCCTTACGGTAAACGAAAAGGGAAATATGCCACTTTAAAGGTGGGAAATATTTCACTTTTGCCTGACTATGAAGATATTGAAAAGGCATTAAAATTCTGTCTTTCAAGTCTTTTGCCCGAAAAACGCGAAAATGTACTTTTAGTAGGTCTTGGAAATAGCGATATCACAAGTGATAACATAGGTCCTGATACCGCATCAAAAGTTCTCGCAACAAGGCATATAAAAGACCAATTTACAAAAATAGAAGGACTCCATAAAATGAAATCGGTTTCGGTTATAGCACCGAGTGTTTTAGGTAAAACAGGAATAGAAGCAAGTGAAATCGTAGCCTCAGTAATATCAAAAATCAAGCCCGATTGCGTGATTGTTATTGATGCGCTTTGTGCTAACAAGGCAGAAAATCTTTTTTCGGTAATTCAGCTTTGTGATAGCGGAATTTCCCCAGGTTCAGGTGTTAAAAACACCCGAAAAGAACTGAGTTTTCACACCCTCGGCGTACCGACTGTTGCCATCGGCGTACCGACTGTTGTTGAAGCACAGGTTATCGCAAAAGAGCTTACGGGAAAAACCGTATCTCGAGAAACCGATTTAATAGTAACACCAAAAGATGCTGACCTCCTTTCTTCAAATATCAGCGATGCAATCGCAACATCTCTTAATGTTTTTTTACAACCCGATATAGACCGAGAGATTGTCTTACAATTAGTCTAAAATCTAAATTCAGAGCATAAAATACCCGTGGGGGTGTTCTTATGCGCAACGGATATGGGGTAGTAAGACTTATAATCTGCTATTTGGTTTGTTTTTTCTTTTTGTGTTATTTTTTTACAGGTTCTGTTAATATTATATCTAAAGTAAATCCGACATTCCCCGACACGTTTTCAAAAAATGAGGAAATTTCGTCACAAAGAGAAGAAATTTTGCAAGAAACCGCTTCGACCGAGTCGGTAGAAGACTCTTCTTCAAAAGAAAAAGAAACCTCTACAAAAGAGGTTTCTGCGGCGGCTATTAAAGGAAAAATCATAACACGCTATATTTCGCCTTATACCGCGCCGATGTCTTATAACAAGGTTTATCTTAAAAATTCAACCTCGCTTGATGTGAATTTAAAGACTCTTTTAAACCAAAAATTAAAGTTTAAAATTGCCGAAAATAGCGAACCGCAGGTACTTATAATGCATACCCACACCACCGAAAGTTTTATGATCGAGGATACCGATTATTATACTGAAGAATTTAGGGCGCGAACAACTGATAACAGCAAAAATATGGTAAAAATCGGCAGTATTATAGCCGAAAAACTCAACAAAAACGGAATAAAAACTCTGCACAATAAAACTAAGCACGACTATCCCGAATATACGGGAAGCTACGGCAGAAGCGCCTCTACGGTGAACTCATATCTAAAAAAATATCCGAGCATTAAAATTGTTCTCGATTTGCATCGCGATTCGGTCACAACAGATGACGGAAAGGCTAAATTAGTATCCGAAATCGGCGGCAAAAAAGCCGCTCAGGTGATGCTCGTAATGGGCAGTCAGAGCGGCAGTGTTAAAGATTATCCAAACTGGAAAGAAAACCTTTCTTTAGCTGTAAAATTACATCAAAAAATAGAGCAGAAATATCCCACGCTTGCCCGCCCGATACTCTTGCGCTCAAGCAAATATAACCAAAATTTGACGACGGGCTCGCTTTTGATAGAATTCGGCACCGAAGCCAATACTTTAGACGAAGCAACCTATTCTGCCGAGCTTGTGGGAGAAGCGCTCGCAAGCCTTTTAAAAACGATAAAATAAGGAGAAAAAATGAAAGAATTTTTAAGAAAAATGACAATTTCCGCAGTGGTTACAAGCTGTATTTTATGGGGATTTTTAGGTGTTTGTAAAGCGTATGAGGGTATTCGTCAAGTAGGCTTCGGTGAGTACCGAAATGCGATAGAAATCGAGGACGGAAAAATTAAAATATTTGATTTTTGGATATAAAAAACCGCGGAATTTCGCGGTTTAATTTTGCTCGTTTTTTGCTTTTATGTCTAAATACATCTGAGCCTTTATTTTTAAAACTTCATCTTTTATTTTTAAAAATTTACAAAATTTGCATCTGCCGAATTCGTTTATTGGAACTTCTCCTAAAATACATTCGTTAGCGGCATAAAAAACACAATAAAAACAATCACATTTCATAAAAATTTCTCCTTTAAAAATAAAAAAGCACACCCGGAGGTGTGCAAAAAAAGTGCATCCTTCGGATTAGCTACCACACCGCACCGAATATTTACCGTAAAAGACGGAAAAGGAAAACACTTTTTTATAAAAGTTATTTTCCATCTTTTACGAAAAAATATTCAATTGGCGGTGTGGTATGTGTTTATTATATCATAAAAATTCAAAAACACAAGAAAAGAATTTTAAGGGAGGTAAGTTGCCACCTTGTCGCTCGTGCCGCGACGGCACGCCTTTTCTTATGTAGGCGAAAAGAAAGGGCGGAAAGATTCCCCTTAGGGGACGGTTGTGACAAGGATAAAACCGCCGCCAAAGAGTGAAAACGAAAGTTTTCAATTTGGCGGCAAGTATCATATTTGCTTTAATTTATATTTTGTCATCTTTAACTCTTCGACAAAGGGCTTCGCCCTTGACCCTAAAATGTCAATATAGACAGGTAAAAACAACCCACGGAAATTTTCCGTGGGTTTAATTACGCATTACGAATTCCTAATTCCGAATTAGTCAAGGTCTTTACCGCAGCAGCGTTTATATTTTTTACCGCTTCCGCACGGGCAAAGCGCATTTTTACCTACAACACCCTTACCTCTTACAGTAAGCGGTTTGTCGCCTGTGCCTGTTTCCTTTGCTACCCTTTCGCGCTTGACTTCCTCGTCCTTACGAACGCGGACAGTCATAACGAGTTTTGCAGTTTGCTCGCGGATAGAGTTTGTCATAGCCTCGAACATATCGTAGCTATCGTTACGGTATTCGATAACAGGGTCGTGCTGACCGTAAGCGCGAAGACCTATACCTTGGCGAAGCTGGTCCATAGCGTCAATATGGTCCATCCAGTTGGTATCAACGCTTCTAAGCAACATCACGCGCTCGATTTCGCGCATCATTTCACTGCCGAATTCGTTTTCGCGAATGTCATAAATCTTGCGTGCTTTTTCTTTAAGGAAATCTGCCACTTCTTCGCGAGAGGTGTTGCCGAGTTCTTCGGTTGTGAACTGCAAATCGTCGGGCGAAGTAATCCAACCTAAGAAATATTCGCGAAGTCCTTTCAAGTCCCAGTTGTCGTGAACAGCGGTGTCTGCCAGGAAAATCTGACAGTAAGCGTCAACCGTATCGTCAATCATTCGAAGAACGGTTTCTTTAAGGTTTTCGCCGTCAAGCACTTTGCCGCGCTGGGTGTAAATTAGTTCACGCTGTTTGTTCATAACATCGTCATACTGAAGCACATTTTTACGGATGGCAAAGTTCATACCTTCCTTTTTCTTCTGTGCGTTTTCGATGGTGTGAGAGAGCACACTATTCTCAAGCGGCATATCCTCTTCAACCTTTAAGGTGTCCATAAGTGAGCCGATTCTCTCGCCGCCGAAAAGTCGCATAAGGTCGTCTTCCAGAGATATAAAGAACTGTGTATTACCGTTGTCGCCTTGACGGCCTGCACGACCGCGAAGCTGATTGTCAATTCGTCTTGAATCATGTCTTTCAGTGCCGATAATGGCAAGACCGCCCGCTTTTCTCACTTCTTCTGCTTCGGGGGCAATTTCTGCTTTGAATTTGTTGTAATATTCGGTGTATTTTTCGCGAGCGGTGAGAATTTGAGCATCGTCGGTTTCGGCAAAGCCTGTCGCTTCGATAATCATTTCTTCTGATAATCCGTCATGGCGAAGCGCCGCTTTTGCCAAGTATTCAGCATTACCGCCAAGCATAATATCGGTACCGCGGCCTGCCATATTGGTAGCGATTGTAACTGCGCCGAGTTTACCTGCTTGGGCTATAATTTCTGCTTCTTTTTCGTGGTGTTTAGCATTTAAGACATTATGCTTTACACCGCGTTTTTTGAGCATTGCCGACAAAAGCTCCGATTTTTCGATAGTAACCGTACCTACAAGCACAGGCTGTCCCTTTTGGTGACAGGCTATAATCTTGTCGATAACAGCGTTGAATTTTGCCTTTTCGGTCTTGTAAACCACATCGTTTTCGTCGATACGGGCGATGGGTTTGTTTGTCGGGATTTCGATAACATCGAGCTTGTAAATTTCTTGGAATTCGGCTTCCTCGGTCATAGCGGTACCTGTCATACCCGAAAGCTTGTTATAAAGACGGAAGAAGTTCTGGAAAGTGATGGTAGCCAAAGTTTTGGACTCTTTTGCAATCTGCACGCCTTCCTTGGCTTCGATAGCCTGATGCAGTCCCTCGTTATAGCGTCTGCCGAACATAAGACGGCCTGTAAATTCGTCAACGATTATAACCTCGCCGTCTTTTACAACATAGTCAACATCGCGCTTCATAATACCGTGAGCGCGGATAGCCTGATTTATGTGGTGAGCGATAGCGATATTTTCGCTGTCGTTGAGGTTTTCTATCTGGAAATATGCTTCTGCCTTACTAACACCCGAGGGGGTTAGGGTACAGCTTTTTGCCTTTTCGTCTACAACATAGTCGCCGTCATAGTTGGTGTCCTCGTCACGCGCTTTGTCGTCCATTTCCTTGATTTTGAACATTTTAAGCGATTTTGCAAAGCGGTTAGCCGAGGTGTAAAGGTCGGTAGCTTTGTCGCTCTGTCCCGAAATTATAAGCGGAGTTCTCGCTTCGTCGACAAGTATCGAGTCAACCTCGTCGACAATGGCAAAATTGTGCTCACGCTGGACCTGTTCTTCTTTGTAGGTCACCATATTATCGCGCAGATAGTCGAAACCTAATTCGTTATTTGTGCAGTAGGTGATGTCGGCGCGGTAAGCTTCTTGCTTTTCTTCGTGTGTCATTCCGTGAATGATAAGACCCACAGTCAGTCCCATAAACTTGTAAAGCTTGCCCATCCATTCCGAGTCACGCTTTGCAAGATAATCGTTTACAGTTACAATGTGAACACCCTTGCCCGAAAGTGCATTCAGGTATGCAGGAAGTGTTGCAACTAAGGTTTTACCTTCACCTGTTTTCATTTCGGCAATTCTGCCTTGGTGGAGAATAATACCGCCGATAATCTGCACGGGGAAGTGACGCATACCGAGTACGCGGTCGCCTGCTTCTCGGCAAGCGGCAAAGGCTTCGGGCAGGATATCGTCGAGTGTTTCACCCTGCGCCAAGCGTTCTTTAAATTCCAAAGTCTTTGCGCGTAGTTCCTCGTCGGAAAGGGCTTTGTATTCCTCTTCCAATTCGAGAACCTTTGTCTGCAAAGGCAGAATTCTTTTTATCTCTTTTTGGCTGTAATCGCCGAAAAGCTTTTTAAGTAAACCCATATTAAAATACCCTCTTTGGTTAATATATTTACAATTAAAATCATTGTACCACAAAAAGTAAAAAAAATATAGTATAATTTGTAAATTTTCGAAATTAAAAATAAAAATTTTCTATCGGGGAATAATAATCTCGAAGGAGGGTTTTAAAAATGCAGAACAAAACATCAAGCTTTATGAAGGGTGTTGGCGCAGGTATGATTGCGGGCGCGGCGGCGATGATAACAGGAAAAATGATGCTCAGCAAAAACGGCAAAAAAACCGAAAAAGGCGGCGCAAAGCTTATAAAAGCGGCAAGCGATTTCGTGGACGGCGTGCAGACGATGTTTAAATAAAATTGTCATATTGGCTCCCTCTGATGAGGGAGGTGAGTTTTAATGCAAAGACAAAAGAAAAAGCCATCGGCGAACCGATGGCTTTTTGCTGTTTTAAGATTAAAGAGTACCGAAAATAAATTTACCAATAAAGAGTAAAGCAATAATTGTAACGGTAATATCCTTCTTCTGATATTTGCCTGTGAACAAAGCGATAAGGGTGTAAGCGATAGCGCCGATACCGATACCGTTTGCGATAGAGTATGTGAGAGGCATCATAACAAGAGTAAGGAATGCGGGAACTGCGCTGAGCATATCCTGCATATCAACCTTAGCAAAATTCTTGAGCATCAAAACGCCTACGAAGATGAGCGCAGGAGCGGTTGCTGCAGCAGGAATGATGCTTGCAACGGGTGATAAGAAAAGGCAAAGAGCGAAGCAGATGGAAACAACAAGACTGGTAAGACCTGTTCTACCGCCAGCGGCAACACCTGCAGAGCATTCAACGAAGGTTGTAACGGTAGAAGTACCGCAAACACCGCCTGCACAGGTAGCTACAGCGTCGCAAGTCATAGCTTTTTCGATTTCAACGGGGTCGCCGTTTTCGTCGAGCATATCAGCTTCGGAAGCAGCACCGTAAAGTGTACCGATAGTATCGAACATATCAACCAAGCAGTAAACAACGATAATCATAATTACCGAGAAGATAGAGCCGATGGTTGTGCCGTCGAAAGCAGCTTTCCAAGATTCAGCCTTGAATACGCCTGTGATACCTACAGTAGCGAAATCCTTGAAGGTCTGACCAACTTGGCCGAGGTCGAAGCTGGGGAGCTGCCAGGTTGCAAGATAGTAAATAACGGTTGTAGCAAGGATGCCGAGAAGAACTGCGCCCTTAACATTAAGCTTAGAAAGGATAGCGATGATAACAAAGCCAACCAAAGCAATGATGGGAGCTGCGAGGTCTTTCCAAGCAACGCCGTTAATCTTAACGAACTGAACGAGTGTGTACTGGTTAGCCTGAATAATGCCAACATTCTGGAAACCGATGAAGGCAATAAAGAGACCGATACCTGCAGGGATAGCCTTCTTCAAGCAGTCAGGCATTGATTTTGCGATTTTTGAACGCAAACCCGAAACTGACAATACAAGGAAGATAAGACCTGAGATAAGTATGATAACAAGACCTGCGTGATAGCCCTTGATTACGTCGCCGCCTGAAATAACCTGCGGTAAAATAAACGAGGTGAAGAAGAATGAGTTAAGACCCATTCCGCAAGCCTGCGCAAAGGGAAGCTTCGCATAAAGCGAATAAAGAATGGTACCTACGAAAGCACCGATGATGGAAGCAATATAAACTGCATTCCAGATTTGGGGGATGCCGGGAACGTCAAAGCTGAAGCCTACTAACTGATTGGGGTTTACGATTACAATGTAAGCCATTGCAAAGAAGGTGGTAAGACCCGCAATGATTTCGGTTTTAACTGTTGAACCGCGTTCTTTGATTTTAAAGAACTTGTCCATTTGTTTTCTCTCCTTTTTTATAAATTTTTTAGGATATCTTTATTTTACCACATTTTGTGTGAATTGCAAGTGTTTTATGCTACAAATAGTGGAAAACTGTAAAAAGAGGTTAACCGCTTTATAAATACCGCGCATCCGTACAGCTGCTTTTAAGATTTTATAAATATTTAAACCTATGCTTTTGCGCAGAGTAAAGACTGATTTTGCCCGAAAGCAAGAAGCAAAGCAAAACTGTGGGTATAAAATACCAAAACCCAGTCCCTGAGAAGAGTTCAAAAGCAAGGGCTATTGAAGCGAGCGGACAGTTCGTAACACCGCTAAAAAGCAAAACCATACCGAGCGCCGCGCCGAAAGCCGTGGGAAGACCTAAAACAGTAGCGATAAGCGCGCCAAATGTAGCGCCGATAAAGAGTGTTGGTACAATTTCGCCGCCTTTAAAACCTGCTGCAACACAAATACAGGTGAAAATAAGCTTTAATAAAAATGCTTCAGGGCGAAAACTGATTGCTTGTGGGTCAAGGTCGTTTTCAAAAATTCGCTCAATAACATTTATACCCGCGCCGTTGTAGTCCTGATTTCCTACTAATATTGTGAAAATCAAAATGATTATACCGCCGACAGCAATTTTCAGATATTCGTTTTTTAAAGTTTTTTTCGAGAGTTTTTCGCCGAATTTTAATAAATGGCAAAAGCCAATGCTTAAAACCGCAACAAGAACGGTTAAAACCGCAATTTTCCATACTGTGTCAAAGCAAATTTGCGGAATCGAAATAAAAGAAAAGCGTTCGGGATGCGCGCCGAAGAAAAGGGCAGTAATAAAGCCTATAAAAGCGGTTATAAAACATGGAATAACCGATTTTAAGTGTAGTTTTCCAACACAAACAATTTCAAGCGCGAAGAAAAATGCCGCAAGCGGTGTGCCGAAAACTGCGGCAAAGACCGCCGCCATACCGGCTCTGACTAAAATTTGTCTTTGGGTTTCGGATAAACTGAATTTTTTAGCATAAAATGTCGCCGCGCCGCCGCCGATCTGAAGCGCCGCGCCCTCGCGACCTACCGATGCGCCCAGCGTGTGCGAAATGACAGCACCAAGTACGATGCCGAGCGGCAATTTCGCCGAAAGGCAGTTTTCTCCATCGGCGCTTTTTAACACCTGATTGGTACCCATACCTTCTATGCCGAGCTTTTTATATATGAAAACAATCAAAACCGAAAAAATCGGCAAAAGGCAAATAAGCCAGCCGTTTTCCATACGAAGATTTGTGACAAAGCTTATGGCAATTGAGAACCCTGCGCCGATAATTCCGCCCGAGAGACCCAACAAAATACAAACCGCTAAAAATTTAAAAGCGTCTTTTATACCGTGCATATTCCCAACTCCTTCTTTATTGTTTGTATTATAACATTTTAATACTAAAAAAACAATAGCCCACCCGAAAGGACGAACTATTATTTTTCATTTTATTTGAATTTTACAGCCGTACCGTAGGCGATGACCTCAGCCGCACCTTGCATAACAGCCGCAGAAGCGTAACGGATATTAACAACCGCATCTGCGCCGAGTTGTTCTGCCTCTTCAACCATTCGTTTTGTTGCAAGCGCGCGAGCCTCGTTCATCATCTGGTTATAAGCTTTCAGTTCGCCACCGACGAGTGTTTTAAAACTTTGTGTGATATCTTTGCCTATGTTTTTGCTTTGGATTGTGCTTCCGCGCACCAAACCCAACATTTCAAATTCTTTGCCAGTGATGTAATCAGTATTTACTAAGATCATCTTCCTCGCCACTCCTAATTTCTTTTATTCTTTCAACACATACATAAACGGTAACCGCCGTGAATGCTATCGGTATAATACCTAAAAGGTATTTCAAGTAACCGTTTAATAATGTGATTAAAAAGCCAAAATATACAATAAAGTACAGTATAAAAATAACTGTGATAATGATTGGGGCAATAAGTTTTTTAAAATTCTTTTTCACAAGAATCTCCTCTTTTCTTTATATAAATAATAACACGAACAATATATAAACGCAAGGAAAAATGAAAAAGCAAGGCAACTTTTTTCACGCTGAAACCCTCTCGGGTTCGAGCCCTTTGTACAAAAAACAAAGAACTATAGATGCTGAAGCACTACAGTTCTTTAAATTGGTGGAGATGGTGGGGCTCGCCGTCCGCTTCGCGTACTGCTAGGCTTGTCGACCGTCGCAAAGCGACAGTGCCCGACTGCGCCGTTTTCAGCTAAAAAACTTGCCACAGGCAACTTTTTTCACGCTGAAACCCTCTCGGGTTCGAGCCCTTTGTACAAAAAAACAAAGAACTATAGATGCTGAAGCACTACAGTTCTTTAAATTGGTGGAGATGGTGGGGCTCGAACCCATGACCTTTTGACTGCCAGTCAAACGCTCTCCCAGCTGAGCTACACCCCCGAGTGAATGTATATTAACACAAAATATAGAATTTTTCAAGGGAAAATTGAAAAATCTTCTTGACATAATTAAAAAAAGGGGTATAATATTCTTGTTAACTAAATATTGGGGCATCGCCAAACGGTAAGGCAACGGACTCTGACTCCGTCATTTCAAGGTTCGAATCCTTGTGCCCCAGCCAAAAAGACCGTCGACTTTTGTCGGCGGTCTT
>JAZNLE010000091.1:0-10747 GCA_045578885.1 Acutalibacteraceae bacterium
CTTCGGCAAGGTGCACCCGTCTTAATCTGCCCTGCATTCAGCGCTACCGCCAAATCGGCTATTGTGGTATCCTCGCTCTCGCCCGAACGGTGCGAAATTACCGCCTTATAGCCGTTTTGCTGTGCTAATCGCACAACATCAAGCGTTTCGGTCAAGGTGCCGATTTGATTGAGTTTTACAAGTATCGCATTACCGCAGTTCTCAGCTATTCCCTTTTGAAGACGACTAACATTAGTAACAAACAAATCGTCACCCACAAGCTGAATTTTATTTCCTAACTCTTTTGTGAGCTTTTTCCACGACTCCCAATCGTCCTCAGAGACACCATCTTCAACAGAAATTATCGGGTATTTTTCGGTCAAATTTTTAATATAAGTGATAAGCTCGTCACCGCTCATTTTGAGGTTTCTTTTAGGCAATAAATACTCACCATCGATGTACCACTCGCTTGATGCTACATCGAGCGCTATTTTTATCTGTTCAGTAGTATATCCTGCCTTGTTTATAGCCTCGACGATAACCTCAATCGCCTTTTCGTCGCTCTCGAGGTCGGGTGCAAAACCGCCCTCATCACCGACAGCCGTCGCCTTACCCATTTCCTTTAATATTTTACCGAGCGCGTGATAAATCTCGGTACACCATCGCAAACCCTCTGAAAAGGTTTTGGCGGTGTAGGGTATAATCATAAACTCCTGAATATCAATGTTATTTTTCGCGTGCGCACCGCCGTTTAAGATATTAAGCATCGGTCTTGGCAAATCAGTAGCGTTAATACCGCCCAAATACCGATACAAAGGCATTTTGTAGTAGTTCGCTACCGCCTTTGCCACCGCCAAAGATACCGCTAAAATGGCATTAGCACCAATGCGCGACTTATTTTCAGTTCCGTCAAGCTTTATCATAAACTCGTCAATTTTTCTTTGATTTAAAGTGTTCAGTTCAATAATTCCCTGCGCGATTTCGGTATTTATCGCCTCTACACATTTCTGCACACCTTTACCGCCGAAACGCTCACCGCCGTCGCGTTTTTCGTGCGCTTCAAATATACCCGTAGATGCTCCAGACGGCGAAATCGCAAAGCCCGAACTTCCGTCACAAAGCGTAACCTCTGCCGCGACTGTCGGGTTTCCGCGAGAGTCCAAAACCTCGAAACCTTTAACACTTTTTATACAAATATTTTCCATAAACTTCACCTCAAACTGATTTTTATTATTTTTTCCAAAAAAATCCTTAATATTATTAAATTTACTATTTTATTTTTAAAAAACTTGTGGTATAATTATCGTGTATATTTATATTTAAAAGGTGTTTTACGCATGGAAGATAAAAAAGAACAAGGCTATAACATAATCTGCGGACGAAATCCTGTACTTGAAGCGGTACGCTCGGGCAGAGAGATTGACCGTCTGCTCGTGGCTCACGGTGTGAGCGGTGGCTCGATTACCGCTATTATTGCAAAATGCAAGCAAAAGGGCATTTTGATTAAGGAAGTAAGTCCGCAAAAGCTTGATTACTATTGCGGTAATGCCAACCATCAAGGTGTCGCAGTGCTTTTTGCCGAACAGGAATATTGCTCGGTAGAGGATATTTTAAGCTTCGCCAAAGAGCGCGGCGAAAAGCCGTTTATAATCGTTTGTGACGAGATTGAAGACCCTCATAACCTGGGCGCTATAATCCGCACAGCCGAATGTTGCGCCGTTCACGGAATAATCATTCCAAAGCGCCGTAGCGCTTCGCTTAATGCAACAGTTGCCAAGAGCGCGAGCGGTGCGCTCGAATATATGCGTGTTGCCCGCGTGACCAACATCCCCAACACAATTGATTTGCTCAAAGAAAACGGTGTTTGGGTTTTCGGCGCCGATATGGACGGTGAGGATTTCGAGAAAATCGATTTTGATTGCCCCACCGCCTTGGTTATTGGCAACGAAGGTAAAGGCATCGGCACTCTAACCGCCAAAAAATGCGACCAGATTGTAAGTCTTCCAATGTTTGGTAAAATAAATTCCCTTAACGCCTCGGTTGCGGCAGGCGTTTTAATGTACGAAGTTATACGAAAAAGAAGAAGTTAAAATTAAACGGAGATTGTAATGAAAATCTTTTCAATAAACAAGGAAAATGACAATTTTATAACCGTAGAAACCGTAGAAAAAATCGGTTTCGGAAATTCTCAAAGCCCTACCCCGTCGCACAGGTTGACCCCTGACGAAGTATTAGGTAATAGCAAACGAGAAACACCGTCTTATGACGGAAAGTCGGCTTTAGAATCTCTTAGAAAACGAATGCAGGAAATGAGTGAGCAAGCCCCTGAGGAAAAAACGAAAGAAGAGCCAAAGCCTGTTACAGTAATCCCAGAAAAAAAAGAAACTGTACCCGAGACTAATACTGCTCCAAAATCCTTGCTCGAGAAATGCAAGCCATATATAACCGACAAGGACGGCAATGACGCTTCTGTCCCTTCGGCTCCCCTTTACAAGCTCGAAAGTGTTGCAGACATTCTTAAAAGCGACGGTCAGAAGACCATTGACGCGTTAGCGAAAAAATATGATATAACGGTTGATTATCTCGGAAAATATGTCGAAGAAAAGACACTCGAAGCCGAAGCTGAAACCAAGGTCGAAACGCCCGAGCCCGAGCGCGAACCCGAAGAAATCAAAATCAAAGCTGTTTTCGATAATGTTCAGTCAAGCGTTCCGTTCGCAACCACTGAATTCGAGCCTCTTAATACCAGCGAAGAAGCAGATTCTGCGACTATCACTTTTACCCCTGTCGCAGACACAAAAAACGACAAACCGAAAATTTTTGTTTCAAGTAATACTCAGGCTATCGACTTAACAGGTGAAATCGCTCCCCTCGAAAACCCTATAAGCGACTTTAAAACCGAACAGGTAACGCTTGAAAAAGACGAATTTGAAGACTTCGCGCCAGAAAACGAAATCAAAAACGAAGCTGATGCGAAGAAATTTATAAGAAAATTCTCTATCAACAAGCGCAAGAGCTTTTTGGCGGTTTCATTCTCGGTTATACTCACAATAATTCTCGCCTTTATGAAGCTTCCCTTTATGTCGGAACTAATTTTAAGTCAGACCAAAACCGTAATGATAGTTCTTACTTCCATTGCTGGAGTTGTCACACTACTTAACGCGGATATGTTCTCTTCATTTGCAAAAATTTTCAGAAAAACCTCTTCGCCCGATATATGCATATCCTTGGCTTCACTTCTCGTATTAGCCTATGCAATTATGGGAATTATCGCAAGCGAAATCGTCCTTGATATGCTTTTGCTTTTGTGTATATTACTTTCTTTCAGAGCTTTAAGTAAGTTCAGAAAAGATTCATATATGCTCTCAAATTTGAAGCAAATATCTATGAACGCGCCTAAAACCGCCGTAAAGCTTATCAGCGACTCAGCAGTCACCTTTGCGATGGCGAAAAATTCAATTGATGGTGACACCCTCATTGCAGCTCCCCAAAAGTGCTCCCGAATAAGCGATTTTATAAAGTATTCAACCTTTGGAACATTTTTAGGCGGAAAACTCCCAACGATTACAATTCTATCCTTGATATTGTCGGTAATCACAGGCTTTGCCGCTACAACCTATTACGGCGCTATTCTACACGGACTTTACGCCGCTGCAGTAGTTAATTGCTTCTCATCCCTCCCATGCCTTTTCTTTATAAACGATTTCCCGCTTTACTCTGCGGCAAAGAAACTTAACAAAACAGGCGGTATGATCTCAGGCAATGCCGCGGCATCTCATATCGAAGCCGCAAACGCCTTAGTGCTTAATTCCTCTGATATTTTCCCCTTTGGAACTGTCACTCTCCACCAGATGAAAGTCCTTTCAGAAAATAATCTTGACGAAACACTCTTGCGTGCCGCTTCGCTTACCGAATGTCTTAACAGTCCGTTAGCACCGATTTTCAAAAAAATCGCGGGTGAAAGCAATATAACCGCTTTGCCCGATTCAGATACTATTAAATACGAAGAGCGAATGGGTATTTCGGGTTGGGTTAACGACAAACTATTATTTATCGGCAACAGAACCCTTATGGAAGCGCACGGAATAAAAGTCCCCGATGTTGAGGTTGACCGCAAGATTTTACGAAACGGCTACTTCCCGATATATGTTGCAAGCGCAGACAGAATATGCGCTCTGCTTGTTGTTCAGTACGCTGTTGACCCTGATGTTGCGTACCACCTACGCCGCCTTACAAAAATCGGTGTAACACTTCTTGTAAACAACACCGACCCTAACATATCAAGCGAAATGATTTGCGATTATTTAGGTCTTTATGAAGATTCGGTTATGATTATGAGCAATGCGGGTTATCATATGTATAAAAACGCGACAACTCCTAAGGACTCTTGCTCTGCCCCCGCAAGTTTTAGGGGTAGCAATATAGCGGTTGCAAAAATTATGAATTATGCTAACAAAATCAAGCGTTCAAACACTTTGCTCACCGTCCTTTACATCATTTCTGCCATACTCGGTATAGTAATTTTTGCATATTCATCATTCGCAGGTTCAGGTACGATTATCGGCAGTACAACCGTGCTTTTATATTCGCTGATTTGCACCGCAGTATCATATCTGCTTTACTTAACACAAAAACCCTAAAAGGAGGCTCCTTTATGTCTAATAATAAAAAATTCTACCTAACAACCGCTATTGCCTACGCTTCAAGCAAGCCACACATCGGCAACGCTTACGATATTGTTCTTGCCGATATGATTGCGCGCTATAAAAAGCAAGAGGGCTTTGATGTTTTCTTAATGACCGGCTCTGACGAGCACGGACAAAAAATCGAGGAATACGCTAAGAAAGCGGGCATTTCTCCTAAAGAATATGTCGACAACGCAGCCCAGGTTATAAAGGATGTTTGGAATAGCCTTAATACCAGCTTTGATAAGTTTATAAGAACCACCGACGCTGACCACGAAAAAGCGGTTCAAAAGATTTTTACAAAGCTTTACGAACAAGGCGACATTTACAAAGGTCACTACGAGGGTAAATACTGCGTTCCTTGCGAATCCTTCTTCACTCCTTCGCAGTTAGTTGACGGCAAATGTCCCGACTGCGGTCGTGAGGTTATCGACTCTAAGGAAGAGGCATACTTCTTAAAGCTTAGCAAATATCAGGACAAATTGCTCGAATATTACGAACAAAACCCCGATTTTATTAAACCTGAATCCCGCAAAAACGAAATGATTAACAACTTCTTAAAGCCCGGTCTTTCCGACCTTTGTGTTTCTCGTTCCTCGTTTACCTGGGGTGTACCTGTTGA
The DNA here is from genome assembly GCA_045578885.1 of Acutalibacteraceae bacterium. Lineage (GTDB taxonomy): Bacteria > Bacillota > Clostridia > Oscillospirales > Acutalibacteraceae > UBA737. The sequence goes on from JAZNLE010000091.1 coordinate 5,287, forward strand.
GTTTGACAGCAAGCACGTAACTTATGTTTGGCTTGACGCCCTTTCAAACTATATTACAGGTATCGGCTACAATCCCGAAGGCTCGACAGAGCAGTTCGATAAACTCTGGCCCGCAGATTTGCACGTTATAGGCAAGGACATTGTACGCTTCCATACAATCTATTGGCCTATTATTTTGATGGCTCTCGGTCTTCCGCTTCCTAAGCAGGTTTTAGGTCATCCGTGGGTACTCGTCGGTGAAGACAAGATGAGTAAATCCAAAGGTAATGTAATCTACGCCGACGAACTCGCAAAGCGCTTCGGCATTGACGCTGTCCGTTACTACCTCTTGTCCGAAATTCCTTTCACACAGGACGGCACAATAACCTACGAAAGCTTTATTACAAAGTTCAATGCCGACCTTGCTAACACCCTCGGCAACCTTGTAAACCGTTCTATCGCTATGACCAACAAATATTTTGACGGCAAGGTGACAAAGGGCAAGATATTCGACAGCTTTGACGAGGAGCTTATAGCATGTGCTAAAGAGTCTATCGAAAAATATCACAGCTTAATGGATATTTACCACAATGCAGAAGCAGTTGATGCTGTAATGACACTTGCAAAGCGTTGCAATAAGTATATCGACGAAACTGCACCCTGGGCACTCGCTAAAGACGAAGCACAAAAAGAACGCCTTAACACCGTTCTCTACAATTTGCTCGAGTGCATCCGACTGCTCAGCATTATGTTGTCACCCATTATGCCCGACTCAAGTGAAAACATTAAAGCACAGATTTGCAATAATGATACCGCACTTGAATTTGGCGTAACAAGCGAATTTACAGTAGGCGCTGCTACTCCCCTTTTTGCAAGAATTGATATGGAAAAAACTTTGGCAGAAATTGCCGAAGAACATGCTAAAACTGCGGCAAAAAAAGAAAAGGCCGAAAATGTTGCAACCGTAGCACAGATAGGCATTGAAGATTTTGCAAAAATCGAGCTTACTGCCGCAAAAATTATTGACTGCGAAGCTGTACCCAAAGCTAAAAAACTCTTGAAATTAACCCTTAATGACGGCAACGGCACACGCACTGTAGCTTCAGGAATTGCTAAATTCTACACCCCCGACGAATTAAAGGGCAGGACAGTAATCCTCGTTTCAAACCTTAAGCCCGCAACCCTTTGTGGTATTGAGTCACAGGGTATGATTTTGGCGGCTGACTGCGGCGAAGATGTCAAGGTTATCTTCATTGACGATGTAGAGGCGGGCAGTAAAATCAGATAATGGAATTTTCAAATATTAAAGCTATCGGCAATGCTAAAATTTTCGATTCCCACGCCCATTATGACGACGAGCGATTTGATGGTATAATAGATGACCTGTTACCGAAAATTCACGCTATGGGTGTTGAAAAAATCGTAAACTGCGGTTGCGATAACGAAACTAATAAAAAATGCTTAGCGCTTGCCGATAAGTTCGACTTTGTATATTCGGCGGTAGGCATTCACCCTTGCAATATCGACTCAGATACAACTGTTGCCGATATCGGCAATTTCGCAAAACATAAAAAGTGTGTCGCAATCGGCGAAATCGGGCTTGATTACTATTGGGAACCAGATAAAAAAGAAGAACAAAAAGCGGTTTTCAAAGAGCAACTGCTTTTAGCAAAGGAACTTGATTTGCCTGTTATCGTTCACGACCGCGATGCCCACGGCGATGTTTTAGAAATACTGAAAGAGTACAAGCCAAAAGGTGTTGTGCACAGCTTTTCGGGTAGTGTCGAAATGGCGGAAGAAATACTGAAGCTCGGTATGTATTTAGGTATCGGCGGTGTTATAACCTTTAACAATGCGAAAAAACTGCCCGATGTTGTTAAAATACTACCCCTTGACCGCCTTTTACTCGAAACCGACGCGCCGTATTTAACCCCCGTTCCCTTTAGAGGCAAGACAAATCATTCCGAAATGATTTACTTAACAGCTGGGAAGATTGCCGAAATAAAATGCAAATCTTTAGAAGAAATTTTGGAAATTTCTTACAGTAACGCTAATAATCTTTTCGCATTATAAAAGAATAATCACCCCATTTTCACAGATAATAAAAGTGAAAGAGGGGTGATTTTTCAATGGATAACTACAACAACAAAAATCAGAATAATCAAAACAACCAAAACAATAATCAAAATAAAAACGATCAGAACCGTAACAATCAGAACAAGAACAATAATAACAATAGCAACACCAATAGCAATAACAGCAGCAACAACCAGAATAGAAGCAACAATAACAGCAACCGCTAACAAAAAACTCCGCTACGGCGGAGTTTTTTTAATTCAGAATTATAGATAAAAATATCATTTTATTCTGCCAACTCTTCCCAATCGCTAAAAGCTACTTCGAGTTCTTGCTGTAAGACTTCCAGCTTTTCACCGATTTCGGCTAATTTTACATAGTCCGAAAGGTTTTCTTCCCGTGTTTGCTCATTTTCCAAAAGCGCAATTTCCTGCTCAAGACGAGCGATTCTTTCTTCTGCTTTTTTAAGCGCTTTTTCGCGTTTCGCCTTTTCTTTTAATGGAGTGGTATAAGTCTTCTTTTCTTTCGGTCTTTCGTCCTTTAAAACGGCTTCTACAGGCTTTTTCGCCTTGGAAAGATATTCTTCATATCCAAACTGATAAAGCGTTGTTTCGCCCTTTTTGAAGTCGAGAAGAGCGGTAGAAATTTCTTTTATAAAATATCTATCGTGGGATACGAAAATAACCGTTCCCGAAAATTCCTTTAAAATTTCTTCCAGCGTTTCTTTACCGACTATATCAAGGTGGTTTGTCGGCTCGTCAAGAATTAAAAAATTTGGTTTTCTTTTGAAAATTTTACAAAGTGCGAGGCGTACACGCTCGCCGCCCGAAAGCATATCGACCGTTTTATAAACATCTTCTCCGCTAAAGACAAACGCGCCTAAAGCCGAACGCGCCTCGAACTCGGTAAGATTCGGAAATTCTCGCAGAAAATCACCGAGAACAGTATCGTGTGACGAATACTGCGCTAACTGCTGGTCAAAGTAGCCGATACTCACACGCGGCCCGAATTTATATTCGCCCGAAAGAGCTTTAACCTCACCCATAAGAGTTTTTACAAAGGTAGATTTACCAAGCCCGTTACCGCCGATAATACCGATTTTATCACCACGCTTAACTTCAAGGTTTACTGTCGACAAAAGCGTGTCATAACCCACGCCCAAATCTTTAACCGACAGCACATCCTTAACACCGATATCGAGCGGTTCGAAATCAGCGTGAAAGGTTTTTAGGTCCTCCCTTTCTGGATTTACCACTTGGTCCATTCGGTCAATCTGCTTTAACTTGCTTTGCACCATCGCCGCCTTTGTGGCCTTATAGCGAAAGCGCTCCGCCAAGTCTTCAAGTCTGCCGATTTCCTTTTGCTGTGCTAAATAATCTTTTCTCTGCTGCTCGCGGAGAATCTTCTTTTGCTTTGCAAAATAGGAATAGTTTCCATTATATTTATAGGTTTTGCCGTATTCAATCTCATAAACCGTATTAACAGTATTATCAAGAAACATACGGTCGTGGGATACAAGCACAAAAGCCTTTTTATAATTTTTAAGATACTCTTCGAGCCATTCAACCGCCTCGATATCGAGATGATTAGTCGGCTCGTCGAGAAGCAGTATATCGGGCTTTGATAAAAGCAGTTTTAAAAACGCAATTTTTGTTTGCTGTCCGCCTGAAAACTCCGACAAAGGACGGTTTTTGCAGTCTGCAAAACCGAATTTCTTTATCGCGTTTTCATATTCGCGTTCAAAATAAAAACCGCCCAAATTTGTAAAAGTATCAAGCAAATTTGTATAGTTCCTTATATCCTCTTCCAAATGCGTTTCTTCCATTTTTTCCTGCGCTTTATCCACTTTTTCTTTAAGCGAAAGAATTTCACTGTAAGCCGAGCGCACCTCTTCTAAAAGCGTTTTACTGTAATCAGAAAAGGTTATTTGAGAAAGAAAACCAATCGTCGGCTTGCCCGAAACGGCAAAAAATGTATCATTATCGCTGTCAATTTTAGCGAGGCTATATTCACCCGAAATCAGCTTTAAAAGGGTTGTTTTTCCGCAACCGTTACGGCCTACAACCGCGATTTTACTTTGGTCATTTATCTCAATATTAACTGATTTTAAAATTGGCTCACCCGAAAGTTCGACAACGCCGTTCCCAATTTTAAGTTGCATAAAAACACCTCCCTTTTACAAAACACAGGCGGACAAAAGTCCGCCTTTAATTTAAGAAATTACTGCATTATCTTTTAATAATTTGAATACCTTTTGGCTTACAACAATATTTTCGATATAATATGCGCCAAATTGCTCAAGCACATCAGCCTTTGTGATACTACTGTCACCTGTCTGTGCTATAATTTCCTTAATCTTATTCTCGGTTTCCTCTTCGGTAAGTTTCATTCCCTCTTTATCAAAAATGAGATACCAAAGCATCTGTTGATCCATAAGAGGCTTAATCTGACTTACAGTAACTGTGCTCTTGAATTCTTCCTCAGTCTGACCGATTGCTTCAAAATAGTCTTTCATTTCCATTTGATACTGAGCTTTTACATTAGCTTCTATAGTATCATAATAATATGTGTAAAGCAATTCCAAATCTGCTTCGGGGTAGTCATTAATCTTAGATGCTGTCGAAACCGCTTGCGCAAGGCTTTCTTCGATAGCGCGCTCTTTCACATTTTCATAGTATTCATCAACCTTTTTATAGCCTAATTCTCCGTAAAAATCTTCAGGCTCACGTGCAGTTGTGGTTTTAGCCGAATTGATAGTAACTGTGAAAACAACTTTAGCGCCGTTAAGCTCTTCGTTGCCGTAGTTTTCGGGAAAAGTGAGATTGAGGTCTACTGTGCTTCCGATTTCTTTATCAATAAGTCCGTCTTCAAAGCCGTCAATAAATTGACCCGAACCGATTGTAAGGTTATAACCCTTGGCAGTACCGCCCTCGAATGCAACACCGTCTTTCTTACCTACATAGTCGATATTAACGGTATCGCCCTTTTTAACCTTGCCCTCTTTATTTACAACATAAAGGTCATAGTTGGCAACATCATTGCTTATAATCATATCTTTAATAGTTTTAAAGTTTTCGGACTTTGTATCAACCTTGATACCCTTATACTCGCCTAAATCAACATACTTTTCAAGGTTGAGATTATAAAGTTCTCTTCCCTTGTCCTGCTTACAGCCTGCAAAGCTAAGGCACAAAGCCAAAATCAATACAAAGCTTAAAATTCTTTTCATTTTTATTCTCCTTTATTTAATTCGCCCGAAGACGAAGATTTTAAATATGCATTGATAAACCCGTCAATATCACCGTCCATAACGGCATTTATATTACCTGATTCGAAGCCTGTTCTGTGGTCTTTTGCCAGAGTGTACGGCATAAACACATAGGAGCGTATCTGCGAACCCCAGGCA
>JAZNLE010000092.1:0-4173 GCA_045578885.1 Acutalibacteraceae bacterium
CTTTTTAGCCATATCAACCATAATTGGAGCAATAACTTCAAGAGGCATAATTGGGAAATGCACTTCAGCGTGGTTAAGAATTACACCCTTGCCTGTTTCTTCAGCAGCGGCAATAATAGCTCTTAAAGATTCAAAACTTACGGCGTTGAACGCGCCAACAGCATAACCCTTTTCTTCTGCGTCGAGCATAAGCTCTTTCATTGATACTAACATAGTTTTATCTCCTTTATGTATTATACTGTAATGTATTATATACTATTTTTTAAATCAAGTCAATTTTATAACCAAGATAATTATCAAATGCTTCTCTTACAGATTCAGCATAGTTGCCCTTTGTAATAGCGGCGTGGTGGCGATAGCCGTTGCGTGCCATATAATTGAACATTTCGTTTGCATTTTCTTTTTCAAACACAACGCCCATACCGAAGAATACATCAGGTAATTTGTCGTTTGTAAACTTGCCTTCGGTAACGAATGCACAAAGGTCGCCGTCTTCGGTCTTGAAGCTACCTACGGTAACATCGCCCTTAATGAGCTCGCCAACGTTGATACCAACGCCACTACCGTCACCGTAAGACTTCTTGAACATAAGATGTTGTTCGATAGTACCCTTGCCTTCCATCATAGAAATCGGAGCAGGTCCGCAGTGGAAGAAAATACCCTTATTCATATCGTCGTTGAAGTTGTTGTTAACATCAAGGAGTACAACAGGCCAGTTTGCAGCAAGACCCATAGCACGCATCATAACAGCGTTAGTAACGTCAAGCTCGCAAGCAGCAGCTATGCCGCGTTCGTTAAGCTCACCTAAGAGTACGCAGGGAGCGATACCGTAGCGAAGCTGTAATTCGTTCCAGCAACGGATAGCGATAGCTTGCAAATCATAGTCTTCGATAAGCTGGTCAAGAGCAACACCCAAACGACCTAAATTTTCAAGCTTAATGTCAGCCCACGCTGAGAAATCAGCGATTTCGAGTAACTTCTGCTTCTTAGCCTCAACCTTAATGGGGTCGGCTTTATCCATCATATCAAAAACAACAGTCATATCGATAGTTTCGATGTTAACACGTTTGTTTTGGAAAGCGATTTCATCGCAACGAACGGTCTTGAATGCAGTTGTACGTGCGCCGATAGCGCCAACGTTAAACTTGCGCATACCTGAAACTACGCGGCAGGTGCCTGCAAAAAGTCTTAAGTCCTCTTTAAATGATTCGTCCAAAGGATCTACACAGAACTTCTTTGTAAGTGTGTACTTAATCTTCATCTGGCGCAAAACATTACACATAGCCATCTTACCAGCCATTGTATCACTGCGGTTAGCAAAGTCCATTTTGTCCATAAGGTCAGGGCAAGCCTGAACAAGAATCGGAACGTCAACATCCTTAAATGCTACCGAAGCGCCGTTTTCGTCGCCAAAGTTGGGAAGGCACAAGATAATGCCGTCGTACTCGCCCTTGTGTTCTTCTAAGAACTTAGCATAGAGCTTGCCTTCAGCAATAGTTTCAATTGCGCCGTAACGGGTGAGGCTTTCGTCCATAATAAGATAGCCGTAGCCGTTTTCCTCACAAACCTTAACCATTTTTTCTCTGGCAGCAGCTACAAGCTCGCCGGGGAAGAAACCACGGTTACCGAAATAGAGCGCGAAGGTTGTTTTTTTCATAATAATGACCTCCAAAATAAATTTTTACATATATATAATACATCTTTGGAAGTCAATAATATAGTAGGAAAAATCACGAAAAATAGAAAAATCTTCCCGAAATTTAAGAAGATTTATATTGATTGTTGCTGTTTTTCGGTGTATAATTAGATTAAAACAATCATCTCGAGGTGCAATAATGCTTATAAACTTTAACGTCGAAAAGCTTGATAAGCTTTTATATGATTTCTACCTTATAACAGGACTTACCGTCAGCGTCTGGGACTCGCAAATAAATCAACTTGCCTTTCAGCCAAAGGAAATGCGAAGTTTTTGCCGCGTCATCCGTTCAACCCCCAAAGGCTCCCAACTTTGCCTCCAAAGTGACCGCGCGCTGTGTATGGAATGCGGTAAAACGGGCAAGGCGGTTTCGCGCTACTGCCACGCAGGGCTTATCGACACCGCAGTACCAATAAAATTTAAAGACACCATTTTAGGCTATATGATGTTCGGGCAGATTGCCGACAAACCGTCAAGCGAGATTACCCCCGCACTCAAAGCTTTGAGCGAAAATCTCAATATGGACTGCGACTATCTTCACAGCCTTTACGAAGAACTCGAAACCCACGATGCTGAAAAAATCGACTCGCTTTCCAACATTCTCAAGATGGCGACACGCTATTTATGGCTTTCGGAATACATAAAAATAGGATACGATACCACCGCCTCAAAAATTGACGATTATGTCCGTACCCATTTAAGCGAAGAACTTTCAGTAAAAAACCTTTGCAAAGCCTTTAATATTTCAAAGAATAAGCTTTACGAGCTTTCACACGAATGGTTTCAATGCTCGATTTGTGAATACATCTCCAAGGCGCGCATTGAAGAGGCAAAACGGCTTCTTCGTACAACCGATTTGCCAATAAATCAGATTTGCGCCAAAGTCGGCATTAAAGACTATAACTATTTCACGAAATTTTTCAAGTCTTATGTGGGACTTCCACCCCTCAAATTCAGAAAATCATTACCTAATGACATATAAAAACAGAGCAGAGTTTACTCTGCTCTTAATAATTTTTTGCGCAAATTTTGAGCATCGCCGTCAAACAAAATTCCTTTTATTCCGACTGACTCAGCACCCTTAACATTTTTCTCACTGTCGTCTATAAACACCGTTTCCTTGCGGTCAAGATTGTATGTGGAAAGCAAGTACTCAAAAATTTCCGCACTCGGCTTTACAATACTGAGCGGTCCAGAAAAGACAAGCCCGTCAAAATGCGAGAACAACTCCTTTAAAGCGGGGACATTCTTATAATTTTCTGCAAAATTCTTGCTTATATTCGAAAGGATGAAAAGCCTTGCATCGTTTTGCTTTAATTCCCTTACTAATTCAACCATTCCGTCAATAAACGGAAGATTGTAAAGCCAATTATCATAAGCCTTGCAAGCGTTTTCCCAAAGATGCTTGGGCAATCGGCTTTTGATTTTTTCTTTAACCTCATTGTCGGTAATTGTGCCGTCATCAAGCCTATCCCAATAAAGACGGTCAAAAATAACCTCCTTTGCCAAAAGGCAATCGGCTTTATCCTTTATGTATCGGCTCGTCATATAATCAGGGTCAAACCGCGCAAGCACCCAACCAAAATCGAAAATGTAATTTTTAATCATTCCTTAAAAACCAACCTTTTCTTCCTCTTTCAATTATTTTATCACACCGCCCCTCACTTTTCAATCTCTTTAGTTGTAATAAATGCGATTATAGGGTATAATAATTTTATAATTTTTTTGGAAGTGACAGAATGTTAATAGATTTTCATACCCACGCTTTCCCCGAAAAAATTGCTGAAATAGCAATCGAAAAACTGAGCTTCGTTTCGGGCGGACTGACACCCCACACCAACGGAACATTTTTCGACCTGAAGCGACTGTTTAAGAAAAGCGGTATTGACAAAGCGGTGGTGCTGAGCATTGCCACCAACGCTACACAACAAAAAAATGTCAACGATTTTGCCGCATCGATAAACGACGGAGAGAATATTTTCGCTTTTGGCTCGGTTTTTCCCGATGCGCCTGATGCGATAGACGAGCTCGAGCGCATAAAGGAAATGGGGCTTAAGGGCATAAAACTGCACCCCGATTATCAAGGCTTTTCCGCCAATGACGAAAAAATGAAACCGATTTATAAAAAAATCGGCGAATTAGGACTTATCACGATTTTCCACACAGGGCAGGACTTCGGCTTTCCCCCACCTTATGGCGCGACACCCGAAAAGATGGAAAAAGCGCTTTCGTGGTTTTCCTCCCCCGTTATCGCGGCGCATTGGGGCAGTCTGGGTTGCGCAGAAGAGGTGCTCAACCGCCTTTGCGGTAAGGATATTTATTTCGACACCTCTTTTGGCTATGGAACGATGCCTAAATACTACGCGCAACAGATTATCGACCGCCACGGCGCTGATAAAATTCTCTTCGGTACAGATACCCCTTGGCACACCGCCGAAATGGAAATGAAGCTTTTAAATTCGCTTGAAATTTCAAGC